>CAYPED010000085.1:2953-4198 GCA_964409745.1 uncultured Staphylococcaceae bacterium
GCGGAGACGGAAGATGATTTCGTTAGGCAACTTAAGGAAATCAAAGAAGCCTATCCGAAAGCCAAACATTATTGCTATGGGGCCCGAATAGGCAACAATGAGAAGATGGGCGATGATGGGGAGCCAGGTCATTCGGCTGGGCTTCAGATATTGAGCACTCTAAGAAACAAAAAACTCGAGAATGTATCAATCGTCATCGTTCGTTACTTCGGCGGTATCAAACTTGGCCTTCCGAGATTGACAAGAACTTATCGAGAATGCGCGGAGGAAGTTATCTCGAAATCCCAATTAGTGGAAGCTAAGCCAGGGCTGAAGGCTAACTTGGCCGTAAGCTATCCTGAGCTTGATACGACCAAATACCAAATAGAGAAACAAGGATTTAAGATTTCTAACATCATTTATGATGAAGTGATTAAAATATCCTTTGTAGGCGAGAAAGAACAAGTCCGCCATTATCTTGATAACTTTGATCCTAAGAAAGTTCTTAGCCTCGAAGAAGACATATTGTATTCGGAGGTAAATATATGATTCCAGCAGCAGAATTCCAAATGCGTAGGGAACGCTTATTGGAGGCGCTTCCAGACAGATGCGCCGCTTTATTGTTCGGTGGGGTGCCAAAAGTCTCATCCGCCGACGAAGACCTTCCTTTTGAAATCAATCGTAACTTCTATTACCTGACCGGCATCGACCAAGAAGATTCCGCTCTTTTGCTCATCAAATCCGATGGGGAGACTAAAGAGTTTCTCTTTATCCTCCCATTCGATAGAAAAAAAGAACGTTGGTATGGCAAACGCCTTACCCCGGAAGAAGCCTCTTCTATCTCGGGTATCAAGAACGTTCTCTTGAACCAATCTTTGGAATCCAAAATCGAGTCGGTGTTCAATCCAAAATTATGCGAATATGGCGAAGTCCACACCCTTTATCTCGACTTGGATAGGGAAATCAAGATTGCCGATGAGACTTCAACTCGCATCTTCAAAGGCCAGATGGAAAAGAAATACGCTGGCTTGGAAGTGAGAGATATTTACGCTGATGTAACCAAACTGCGTTTGAAGAAATCCAATAGGGAAATCTCCGAATTAAGAAGCGCGATTTCCGCTACGAGCGTTGGCCTTAGAGCCATCTGGAAGAAAATGAAGCCTGGTATCCGCGAATACGAATTGGCGGATGAATTCTTACGCGCCATCAATGATGACACCGGCTATCAAGGCTTGTCCTTCCCGACCATCATGGCCTCGGGAATAC
>CAYPED010000086.1:0-4188 GCA_964409745.1 uncultured Staphylococcaceae bacterium
TACACCTATGCTATCCCTTATCAGCTCGCTGAGAAGTATGACATCCGCCGCTATGGCTTCCATGGCACCTCACACCAGTACCTTTCTGAATTAGGGGCTAAGAAATATGGCGCCAACAAGATCATCGTCTGCCACTTAGGTTCTGGCGCTTCCATCTGTGCCGTCAAAGATGGCAAATCCATCGCCACTTCCATGGGTATGACCCCAGAAGCCGGCATTATGATGGGCACCCGCTGCGGTGACATCGATCCATCCATCGTCACCTTCATCGAAGAAAAAGAAGGCTACAGTGCTGAAGAAACCGACAATATCTTGAATAAGAAGTCCGGTTTACTTGGCGTCTCTGGCGTTTCCAACGACTCCCGTGACGTTCAGGCTGCGGCTGCCGAAGGCAATGAACACGCCATCTTGGCTCAGAAATTATTCGCCAGACGCGTCGCTGATTTCATTGGCCAGTATTATGTCCGTTTAGGCGGATGCGATCTCATCATCTTCTCTGGTGGCATCGGCGAAAACAGCGCTATCGACAGAAAGAACATCTTAGATCGTATCTCCGAAGCTCTCGGCATCGAATGGGATGAGAGCAAAAACAACGTCCATGGAGAAGAAACTTTATTGTCTACGAAGGGTTCGCGTGTTAAGGTAGTTGTCCTCCCAACCGATGAAGAAGTCATGATCGCGAGGGATTGCTACAAAGCGTTGAAAGGAACTCTTTAATATCAATGTTTACCTTAGCCGCCGAACTTGCTAAAAAATATAAGGCGACTTACAAGTCTATCCGCAAAGCGATCGAGAAATACGATCGCATCGTCGTCTTCCGTCACATCAAACCTGACTTTGACGCCTTCGGCTCCCAAATGGGTTTGGTCACCTTCATCAAAGACAACTTCCCTAAGAAGGAAGTCCACTTTGTGGGTGATTCCCATCCTATTTTCTCGGGAAATCTATTCCCTGAGGACGAAGACCTCAATATGGAATGGTTCTCACATCCGTTCTTAGCCATCGTCGTCGACGTTGGCGATAAGAAAAGAATCGCCGATCCCCGTTACGAGATGGGCGAGACCATCATCAAATTCGACCATCACCCAGCCGAAAAGGACATCACCCCTCTCAAAGTAGTTGAGTTGGAGGCAGGCTCCGCTTCGGAATTGGTCGCTAACTTCTGCCTTAATTGGAAAGGCAAGAAGATGAGTCCAGAAGCCGCTAGATACTTCTTTATCGGCATCGTGGGCGACACCGGCAGGTTCATGTACCCATCTTCCGGCAGCCATTCGATGGAAATCGCCACCGAATTGCTCCGCACGGGGTTCGACTTCCATGAGACCTACTTACAGATGTATGAGAAGGATGTCTCCGATTTAGCCTACAGAGGCTATCTCTACACCCATTATTCTATCTCCGAACATGGCGTGGCCTATTACGTCTTGCCGACTAAAGCGCAAGAGGAATTGGGACTTACCGCCGTTCAGGGCAAAGATGGGGTCAACATCTTCTCCAACCTCAAGGGTATCAATGCCTGGTGCTCGATCACCGAAGACCCGGATCCAAAGGACTATTGCTGGAGGGTATCCATTCGTTCCAAACACGATGATATCTCTGGCATCGCCCGTCAATTCGGAGGAGGCGGACACAAGAACGCTTCCGGTGCGAGAATCGATTCGATCGATGACCTTCCAAAGCTCATCAAGGCCTTGGACGACTTATTCGCCTAATAAGCAATTTCAAAAGGAGACCTTCGGGTCTCTTTTTGTTTTTCCCTATTTGATTTATACTTATGTTTATGGAATTCATCCCTTTAAGAATCAATTCGGGCTTCTCTTATCTGAAGTCTGGCTTAAGCGTGGAAAAGATAGTCTCTTTGTCTAAGAAACTGGGTTATAAGAAAGTCGGTATCTGCGATTATGAGAATCTAAGCGGGTACGCCCCATTCACCCATTTATGCGAGAAAGAGGGGATTGGGCCTCTTTATGGGATGGAATTAGAACTTAATGGGGAGATATTCTCCTTGTTCGTGAAGAACGAAATTGGATATAGGAACCTTTTGGAGATTGCTTTGGAAGCTTCCAGGAAGAGCGCTTCTTTGAAGTTGCTTAAGGAGAAGCAAGAAGGGTTATACATCATCTATGATTTAGGTACCTCGTTCTTAAAGAACCACCTTAATGATGAGATGGGCGAAACCGCGTTGATGTTAAGAGATCATCTTTCGGGATTGAAGGACGTTTACCTTGGTCTTCCGTATCTTGTCGATGAGATGACTTATGTCTCTTTCGTTAGGGATTTCGCCGAAAAATATTCCTACGAAATTGTGGCCTTCCCGCATATCCAATATGAGAAAAAGGAAGACGCCATCGTCACTTTGATAACCAACGCCATCCAAGAGCATGTTCTTTTGGATAAGAAGCATTTATCGGGAAATAACTACTTCATCAGCAAAGATGAAGCTACCGCTTTCTATAAGGAAAGAGAGATTGAATTGACCAACGAAATCGCCAAGAACGATTTCAAATTCATCTCCAAAAGAGGCACCTTATTAAAATACGAAAACGATGAAGGATTAACTTCTGAAGAATACTTACGAAAGCAAGCGGAGGCGGGATTATCCCACCTTAACCTGGCTTTGGACGAAGCCTATATCGAACGTCTTAACCACGAATTAAGCATCATCCACAAGATGGGCTACGATGATTATTTCTTGGTGGTCGCGGATTATGTCCATTACGCCAAAACCCATGGTATTTCAGTTGGCCCAGGCAGAGGTTCGGGACCAGCTTCTTTGGTGGCTTATTGCCTTGATATATCTACCGTTGACCCTCTTAAGCATGGGTTGTTATTTGAACGATTCCTTAATCCTGAACGTTCCTCAATGCCAGATATCGACGTCGACTTCTCGGATGTCAATCGCGATGAGGTCGTTAAATATCTCCAAGAGAAATACGGCAAGGAAAGAGTGGGTCACGTCTTAACTTCTCAGACTATCGGGGCTAAGGAAGCCTTAAGGGATATTGGTCGTGTATATGGCTATTCCGATAGGGAGATATCTTTGATTATCTCCACCATCCAGGATGATAGATTGTCCTTAAGGGATGATTATCGTAATTCCAAACCGTTCAGGGATTTGGTCAATTCGGACCCTTATTATTTGGAGATTGTCTCGTTGGCATCGAAGATTGAAGGCTTGCCAAGGCAGGCTGGTTTGCATGCCGCGGGCATCATTCTCAATAATGAGCCACTAGATAAAGCCATGCCGACCAAGGATGACCCGGGAGTGGGTTTTGTTGGCTGTTTAGAAAAAGACTATCTTGAAGAACAAGGATTCTTGAAGATGGACTTATTGGGCTTAAGGAATCTATCCATCATCGATCGTTGCCTTGAACTCTTGGAAGAAAGAAAAGTCCATTTGGAGATGAAGGACATCCCTTATGATGATGCAAAGGCCATCTCTTTGATCAGGAATCATGAGGTGGTTGGCTTATTCCAGCTGGAAAGCAACGGGATGCAAAGGGCGATTGATGAGGTCAAACCGACGACTTTCGATGATGTCGTGGCCTTGATTGCCTTATTCCGTCCGGGCCCGATGAGCCAGATTCCGGTTTATGCCAGACGCAAATCTGGATTAGAAAAAGTAACTTATCTGACTCCGGAGATTGAGCCGATTCTTTCCTCTACTTATGGGGTTATCGTCTATCAGGAACAGATTATGCAAATCGTTCAGAAGGTAGCGGGATTCTCTCTAGGCGAAGCCGACTTATTCAGACGAGCGATTTCCAAAAAGAACACGCAGGCCTTAGCCTCTTATAAATCGAAATTCATCGATGGTTGCTTGAAAAATGGCAAGAGTCAAAAATTAAGCGAGCAGCTTTTCGAATTGATATTCGCCTTCGCGAATTACGGCTTCAACAAGGCTCATGCGGTATCTTACGGAGTCATCGCTTGCCAGATGGCGTATCTGAAATATTACTATCCAAACGAATTCTATTCGGCCGTTTTGGATTTCTTATCCACCTCTGATCCGAAGTTCAAGATGGCTATCTCGGAACTTAGGAAACGCGGGATTTTCTTAGCGTTGCCTTCCATCAACGAGACTAGGTCCGGATTTGCCGTTTCCAATGGAAGAATCCGTTTCCCATTAAGCTCAATCAAGAACCTCCAGGGTTTGTTCGTTTCCAAGTTGCATGAGGAAAGAACCTT
>CAYPED010000087.1:0-1801 GCA_964409745.1 uncultured Staphylococcaceae bacterium
CATGTCCGGACAATTCGGCGGCTACCAAAAGATAAATGATTTCAAAGCCTTCTTGGCTAACGGAGGCAGGCAATGAACGAAGACATCAAGCGTTTTTTCGATGATAAATCTTCCTCTTGGGACCAAATGGAATCCTCTTCCAAAGAAGAAAGAAGGGAATTCCTGTCCTTTTTGGATATCAAAGAAGGGGATAAGGTCCTCGATTTAGGCTGCGGGACTGGCGTTATCACCCCATTATTATTAGAAAGAACCAAGACGGATATAACCGCGTTGGATTTATCTCCTAAGATGATTGAGATAGCCAAAGAGAAGTTCAAAGATGAACCTTTAATGCATTTCCAATCCGGGGATTATCTAGACTTCGAAGGTAAAAAATTCGATTGGATAATCGTCTTCAACGCCTATCCTCATTTTCTGGATGTTGAAGCTTTCAAAAAGAAGACCTTGTCCCTTCTTAAAGAAGGCGGCAAATTGGCCATCGTTCATAATCTCGGTCGCGTTGATTTGGCCAAGCATCATTCTGGCTCAGTTCATGTCTATTCCAGAGATTTGGAAGACCCTACCACCGAAGCCAATGTCTATAAGCCGGAAATGAAAATCTTATTGGCGGATGAATCTTCTTCATCGTTCAGAATCGTTCTTGAAAAGATTTAATCATTAAGGGGATAGCGTGGTTATTTGTCTATCACGTTAATCCTTACCGACCCATCCCATACCGAAATATTTGCTTCGATAGATTTCCCGTTGGGAAGTTTTCCGTTTAGATATCGATTGCGGGCCGATTCCTGCAGAACGCCTTCGACTATCAGCTTATTTAAATAGAAGTGGCGATAAACCAAAACAGTATACCCATCCACGTTTTTTGTTCGCGCATGCACGGTGACAAGAGAGGATAACAATAAGATGAGCGGAGCAAACGGAATATACATGCCTATCGCCCATAAAATATTAATCTCGCAAGACAATCCGACGATAAGAGGGACAAAAGAAACAATGAAAATAGCAAGAAGGATGAGTTTTGTTTTTATTGCTTTCTTTTTCCAATATTTGACCCAATCTGGAGCGTTTTGCGAGACAGCGGAACAGACAGATGGGTCCTTGCCTGGAAGTTTCTTAATCGGATACCCGCAATGAGGGCAAGTAATAGCTTCGCTGCTGACCTCTTCTTTGCACTCAGGACATTGTATAAGCGGCATGTTGTTAACCTCCAGTAAGGCGAAATCGCTTAACTATCATACGACAAATAAATGGACTTATAGAAACATTGCCTTTTTGTACTTTTAGTTGGATTCCTATCGAAATTGCTAAGGTCTCTTAACTAAGAGGCCTTTTTGTTTTAATATTTCTCTATGACCGAAAAAGAGAAAATGATTGCTGGTATGATTTATGATCCATCCGATAAGGAATTGGTCCCAGCCCGCATTAAATGCCACAACTTATGCGTTGAATTCAATAACACCAAGGAAGATGACCCAAAGAGGGCTGTCCTCCAAAAAGAATTGCTCCCAAATGCCGATCCGAGCTTTGGCTTGATGTCCCCATGCCATTTCGATTATGGCTACAACATCTATGTCGGCAAGAATTCTTTCGCCAACTTCGGTTTCACCGTGTTGGATACCTGCAAGGTCATCATCGGCGATGATGTCTTTATGGGCGTCAACGTTACCTTAGTAACCCCAATCCATCCTTTGCTGAATGAAGAAAGAAAGACTAAGTTCAAAGATAATGGCGAAGCTTATGACGATGAATATGGAGGACCGATAGAGATTGGCTCCGGCACCTGGATCGCTTCCAATGTCAT
>CAYPED010000087.1:1811-4171 GCA_964409745.1 uncultured Staphylococcaceae bacterium
TCCAACGTTATCGTTGGCCCAAATGTCAAAATCGGCAAGAACTGCGTCATCGGAATGGGTTCGGTCGTGACCAAGGATATCCCTGATGGTTATTTGGCCTATGGAAATCCTTGCAAACCGATTAGGAAAATCACCGAAAAGGACTCCATTTGCCTTAAAAAGGACCTTTGGGAAAAGAAATAGGCCTTTCGTTATACGAATGTGCTTGACGAGAAGAAAAATATTTGGATAATAATAGCCGTCGATAAAGTAGAAAGCAGTTCGTGCTCGAACTCACCGGATTTCCTAAGGAATCGGTCCAGGCTACCTAACAAGTAACTATCTGGAAGTAGAGCGCACACGAACTGTGCGCTATTTTTGTCCCAGAGGAGGAAACCACCATCGCCTACCCACAGCAACCTAACCGCCGTCCTATGAAGAATCAGGACCCCATCAACGAGAACATCCGCTATCCGGAGGTCCTAGTAATCGGACCTGAAGGACAACAACTCGGCAAGATGTCTTCCAGAGCCGCCAATGAGTTGGCCATCAAATATGGCTTGGACTTATATTGCGTCGCTCCGCAAGGCAAACCACCGGTCTGCAAGATCCTCAACTACGGCAAATTCAAATTCGAGAAGCAGAAAGCGGCCAAAGAAGCCAGGAAGAACCAAAAGTCCACCGAGCTTAAGCAGGTCCAGCTCACTCCGCAAATCGGCATCCACGACCTTGAAACCAAGGCCAGACATGCCAGAGAATTCATCGAAGATGGAAACAAGGTTGAGGTGTGCGTCATCTTCCGCGGCCGTCAAATGGCCCACAAAGATCTTGGCGAAGAGGTCATGAAAACCTTCTGCGATAAGCTTTCCGACATCAGCGGCGTCGACAAACCGCCGTTCTGGGAGGGCAAATG
This sequence comes from uncultured Staphylococcaceae bacterium, assembly GCA_964409745.1. Taxonomy (GTDB): domain Bacteria; phylum Bacillota_I; class Bacilli_A; order RFN20; family CAG-826; genus UBA4951. The sequence continues at coordinate 2,704 of CAYPED010000087.1, forward strand.
GTACAAATCCATTATCGCCCCTTTGAAAAAGAAACAATAGGAGTCACAGTTTATGCCGAAAATGAAGAGCAACCGTTCGATGATGAAACGTGTTAAAGTCACCGCTTCGGGCAAAATCAAAAGAAAACACGCCTACATGGGACATTTAGCCCCAAACAAAACGCACAAGCAGAAAATGCACTTGGCGAAATTCACTTACATGAGCAAGGCCGATATGCCGCATATCCGCGACATGATCAACTACAAGGCCAAATAAGAGGGAGGATAATTTAACATGGCAAGAGTCAAAGGCAGCGTTCAGACCAGAGCGCGTCGCAAGAAAATCTTAAATGCCGCTGAAGGTTACTTCGGTAGCAAACACTTACTCTTCAAAACCGCCAAAGAGCAAGTCCTCCATTCCTGGAAATACGCCTATATCAGCCGTCGCAAAATCAAGAGTGACTTCAGAAAGCTCTGGATCAAGCGTATCAATGCCGCCTGCCACCAGAACGGCATCTCCTACTCCAAGTTCATGGATGGCTTAAAGAAGAGCAACATCTCCATCAACAGAAAGATGTTATCCGAATTGGCCATCAACGATCCAAAGGCCTTTGCTTCCTTAGTCGAAACCGCTAAGAAAGCTTCCAAATAAGGAATCGATTAAAAAGAAAAGCACCCGTTGGGTGCTTTTTTTGATATCGGCTCTTATTTGCTGTCGTTATAGGCTTTTAAACTAGCAGGCAAGAGGTGTGGAACAATTTTTTCGGCGATATCATAAGAATGAATATTCTCGATTATCGCCACATCAACAACCGTCTTTTTGTAAGAATCTGATGAAGTTGTACATTCTTCGATGTATCCGAAAATCTTTTTGATTTCATCAGACAAGTCGTTTTCGATGCAATAAATAACATATGGCATGAAAATATCTTCGAAAACCGTTATCGATCCGGTATCAAATCCATCCTGCCACGATGTTTCTTCTTCGAAATTTTTGATCAATTGAGGAAATTTATTTATAAGTTCTTTATTCAATTCAAATGGAGTCATTAATATTTTCCTTTCAATGATTGTATCATTTTATCTCTTAGATTTTTTGCGTATTTTAAGTCGGATTCGCTTAGACTTTGTTTTTCGATTATGTGAGTTAAATTAGATAATCTCTCATTGATTTTTATCACATGATCTTTGCCACCGACCAGTTTCCCGTTTTAACCTGGTAACTGGCGGCCGCCATAGCACTTCCGTCTCCAACCTTCGCACCTTCTCTATATAATTCACCAACCAAATTCTTAAGTTTTTGATTTTCAAGCCGACTTTGAATCGCCACGCCACAATCGGAGACTCTTTTTGAGGCAAATAATTGAAGATTTATATCGAAAGATTTGAGGGTTTTGTTGCCAACGCAGGCAAATAACGGGCTATTCCCTTTCATCGGTCTTTCCCTCCGAAAGGCGCCCGGCCCTATCCTTGGCGTTCTCCTTCATGG
>CAYPED010000088.1:0-558 GCA_964409745.1 uncultured Staphylococcaceae bacterium
CATAAAGGAGATGTTGCTGCCGGAAAGCAACAATTTGATCCTCGTCCCCTTGAACTTGTGGTCGATGCAATACTGGAGCTCGGAGAGAAAACCTTTGTCGGAATTCGCAATATAGGCGATCTCGTCAAGGATGATGACAAAAGGCTTTCCGCCCGCGTATTTGATAAGTTGATCGAAGGCCTCGGAAAAAGTCGGGTAAACTACTTCATAAGGGATGTTGAGAATCTTGTTTAAGAAACGGGAGAAAGCCGTGCGGTTGTCAATCTCACTCGATTCGAGAGCTTGGAAATAGAGAGCCTCTCTACCTTTGATTGATTCCTTGATGATGGAGGTCTTGCCAATCCTTCTGGCGCCATAGATCACACCAAACTCGAAATCGTCCGATTCATACCTGGACTTCAATTCTTGCAATTCGTCTTTTCTTCCGATAAACATCGATATTCTCCTTTATCAAATTAACTTTTGTCAAATGCTCGTTTGTTAATATTTTAGCCACTATAAATCCCAAGTCAAGAATGCTTGTGTGAGTGAGACCTATGGCTGAGGTACGGGTGACCT
>CAYPED010000088.1:568-4156 GCA_964409745.1 uncultured Staphylococcaceae bacterium
CTGATTATTCATATGTTAACAATTCCGATGTTGATGAAGCACTTGCGGCGAAGAAAGACAAAATTATTTAGCTTCATACATCATCTAGCGCGGATATTCATGTTTGACTATTGCAGATTTTGAAAAGTTTGGCCACGGTCAATTCGTTTTCGTCAAAAAGATTCTTTGTGTGCCACTGATAACATATTTGAATTAAATTTTAAGAATGTAGGTTGCAAAAAAGACTAGCATTTCGCTAGCCCTCGGTTTCCAATGGTGCGCTGGGCGGGACTTGAACCCGCATGGGTCTCCCCACTAGTTTCTGAGGCTAGAGCGTATACCATTCCGCCACCAGCGCGCTAACAAATATTACTATCAGTCCTCTAAAAAGTCGAATATAGCCTTGAAGACATCTTTATTCATCTCCGTGGCCTTTTTGATATCCATATGCAGGCCAATTGGAGAGTTGATTGTTCCCAATCCTCCATTAGTCAAATCAAGAATATATTTCTCGGCCTCATGGGTGTAATGAACCTGGTGACTGGAACCCGGGACAACCATGTATTTGAAACGAGGAGAACCACCGAATTCTTTGTTTAAAGTCTCTCCGTTAAACGACATTGGGACAAGTGGATCTTTATCACCGACGATATATAAAAGCTTACCGTTGCTCTTACGGACGATATCCCTGGCATCGATATTGCCGTATTTTCCACCCAAGATACGATTGGCAATTTTGATAGGAAGTGAGCCCAATTTTCTTAAAGGCTCCTTCGCACGTTTGATGATAATCGTCGATGGTTTAAGGAAGCCGGCGAGAGAAACGCTTTTCTCAACCTTATATTCAGGGTTTAAGGCCGTCATCGCGCCGTAGCCGCCCCAAGAATGTCCAACCGCATATCTTTTCAACCCTTTGGCTTTTTCGTCGTTATCCAACCATTTAAAGAACTTCATTTGGGTTTCATAAGGACGACCTAAGCAACCGATGCCTTTTCCTTCGGAGTAAGAGCAGCCAAGATTATCGTAGGCATAAACCAAGTATCCTTCTTTACAAAGAAGGGATATTTCTTTGAGATATGCGTTCCTTCCGGCTCCGATGCCATGGAAGAAACAAATCAAGGCTTTTGGCTTGACACCTTTCACATAATATCTAGAGCCATCGATTCGATACCCATCGTCCATAAAAGAAAAAGATTCCTCTTCAAGAGAGAGGTCTTTCGGATCGTAATATGGGAGGTTTGGGTTACCATCCCATCTATGATCCAAAATCTTTTTCAATTGTTTGATGGCTAATAAAGTGAGAATCATTTTCTTCTTCCTCCAAAGAGATGGAAGAATGCGTGCAAGATCTTTCCGTTTGCCATATCCAAAGCGGATATGAGACGGTGCTCCGGCGCCCCATAATTAACCAATAAACGAACCGGCATTTCAAGGATGTTCGTATATAAAATCTTCCGATAACTATCAGTTAGAGTTGGATCTAATTGTTCTTGGATACCTTTGATGATTCTTCTGCCGACAGAAGTGACGTCCAATGATTTGACGGTGCTTTCGAAATTAAAGGAATTAGGTTCGGCTAAAGACCTGTTTTTGATACGGTGTTTGAGGATTCTTTCAAATTCATAATCGCCAGGGATATATAAGGACTTGTTGGTGAAGTAATAGTAAGACGAAATCATCATCCTACGTTTTGGTAGCCAGCCAGACTTAAGGAAAACCGTTCCGGCCAATTGGACGTTCTCCACCGATTTGCCAATCAAGATATCGTAATTGTCTTCTTCGACCAGCCACTTCTCAGAATCCAAGCCCCATAGCGCAAAGTCTTTGAACGAAAGGGTGAACTTCACTTCTTTGGTCTCGCCTTCTTTCAAAGTGACTTTAACGAAATCTTTTAGGCCTTTGGCTGGCTTATAGATATTCCCGCCTTTCGGAGAAACATAAAGCTGGATGGTTTCTTTGACGATTCGACGACTGAGGTTATGAACTTTCAAGGAGACCTCTAATTTATCTCCTTCTTCCAAAGTATCCTTATCAATAGATAAGTCTTTGAATACAACACGGCTATAACTTAAACCATGGCCGAATGGGAAAAGAACTGGTATTCCAGCGGATTGATAGTACCTATATCCAACATAAATCGATTCTTTATACGGAGATGGGACCTTATAAATCGGGTAGAAACAACTCGATGGAACAGAAGAATAACTAATCGGCCAGGTTTCTGGCAAACGTCCAGAAGGATTGACTCGGCCAATAAGAACGCGATGCAAGGCTTTGGCCGACATCTCACCACCAAAATAGTTGATGACAACCGCTTTAACTTCGTCGATCATCGGAAGCTCAACCGGGGAACCGGTGACAACCACCAAGATGATGTTCTTGTTGTGTTCATAGAGATGCTTATAAAGCATCAATTGATTATGAGGAAGCCTCATATTCGGACGATCGTATTTGGTCGAAGACGCGCCTGGCTCGGTGCCGACCACGTAAATAACGCGTTTGCATTTGGAGACTAATTCCTCAGCATCGACGATTAATCTATCCAATTCACCTTGAGGTGTGTCGTCTCTCAAAGTATAGCCAGGAGCGTAGGCTAAAGTATCGCCTGATTCCTGAGCATATTTAGCGATTTCTCTTAAAAGAGAATGGGATTCTTGCGGATTGACATTGGTAATGGCTAAGCCATCAATTTGGAAGCTTTCAGCCAAAGCACCGACAACACAGGTGTCTTTATAGGAGGACAATGGCAAAGTGTTGTCTTCGTTCTTGGCGAGGATGATGCTTTCTTCAGCGACATCTTCCGTTATCTGATATTGTTCTTCGTTGGTGACGGAAACAGTCTTTGGTCTTTGTTTGGCTTTCAAGGCCAACGTTAGAACACGCTTGGCGGAATCTTCGAATTGATCGCGGCTGATATCGCCACGCTTAACGGCTTTGACAATGTCTTTGTTCCTCTTAACAAAACAAGGCATCTCCAAATCCACGCCGGAGTTATGGGAGAGAATTGGGCTTGGGCAGGAACTCCATGCTGAGACCACCACACCTCTGAACTTAAATTCTTTCTTCAAGACTTCGTTGATAAGCCATGGGTTATCGGAACAATCAACTCCATTTAGTTTGTTATAAGCCGTCATCACCATCCATGGATCGCTTTCCTTGATGGCAATGGCGAATGGCTTCAAATAGATTTCCCTTAAGGCACGCATGTCAACTTCGGCGTCCATATGAGAACGAGAAGTGGCTTGGTTGGAACAAATAAAATCCTTAATGCAGGCTCCGACTCCTTGAGATTGAATGCCACAGACAAAAGAGGCGCCTATTTTGCCAGTAAGCACTGGATCTTCTGAATAATGTTGGAAGTTATCGCCACATAACGGGTTACGTTTAATGCTTAGTGATGGACCCAAAATCACGTCGGTATTGGCCTTAATTGCTTCTTTGGCCAACGCTTGGCCCATGGTTTCAGCTAAGTTCCTATTCCACGTAGCAGCCACCGCTGACGGGGACGGGAAACACAAAGATTTCGCTTCGTAATCAAAAGCAACGCCACAAGAGCCGTTACGCATGATAACGGCAGGAATGTCATATTTGGGCAGGGCGTTGGTTGAA
>CAYPED010000089.1:0-4149 GCA_964409745.1 uncultured Staphylococcaceae bacterium
GTTGCACGGTTACTTCGAACATCAATTTGTATTCCGGTTTAGAAACCGTTGATTATACGATTACTTACGAATTGGATGATGGCGTTAATAACGAAAATAACCCAACTACCTACACGGTTGAGAGCGAAACCATTAACCTCCAAAATCCATCGAAGGACGGATATTTCTTCATTGGTTGGTATTCTGATTCAACTTATTTGACCTCTTGTATGTCCATCCCTAAGGGCTCGGTTGGTAATAAGACTGTGTATGCCAAGTTCATGATTAATTCCGAGGCTGAGGCTTTGGGCATCAAGCCGGTTATTGATGTTGCCAACAAAACAGCAACCTATGGCTTATATCCTCAGTCCAGAGTAACCGATGATGATACGATCACTAAACTCCAAGATTTAACTTCTCCAGAATCTAATGGTTGGTATTTGTTGGATGGGGTTTACTATGCCAACGCTACCGCTAATCCGAGATACGATAACATGGTGTTCGATAATGGGGATACCATCACCAGCGGAGACAAATATTGGTTCAAGTGTGAGCCAATCGTTTGGAACGTTCTTGCTTCCGAGAACGGCAGCTACACCCTCTTGACCAAAGGATTGTTGGGCGGCTCCGTATATGGCGGTTCAAGAGATTACTACAACTGCTCGATGAGAACTTGGATGAACGGAACCTTCTATAACGCCGCCTTTAGTTTGGGAATGAACAACTGCCTGGTTCAGACCACGGAAGTTGCCAACGTTCCTTATACCACCGATGACTCACCGGATCCTATTACTCACGAAAACACTTTCGACAAAGTCTATTCGCTAACTTATTACGACTATCTCAATGCCGATTATGGCTTTGATACAACCAACAACTATGATAACGGCTCTTCGTCACGCTATGCGAAAACGACAGATTACGCTAGAGCGACCGGAGTCGGATGCTCCACAACCTCGTCTTATGCTTATTACCTTTGCGGCGCTTATTGGACTCGCACGCCAGGAAGCGGCGCCAACACCGTGTCCATGTGCGTGATCGCCAACGGCTATCTCGGCTCGCAGTTCACTTCTCAAAAATTAGGCGTGCGCCCAGTCATCCAAATCAAGGTCGATTAAGGAAACCCTTAAGGGTTGATTAACGAATGTGCTTGTAAATGGAATAAAAGCACGTAAAATTAGCCAGTAACTCTCTTTGCGGCGGCATGTCGCAAGGCGAAAGGAGTAAAGAAAATGAAAGAAAACATCCACCCAGCTTACCAGAAGTGCATCGTCACTTGCACCTCTTGCGGCGCCACCTTCGAGACCGGTTCCACCTTGAAAGAAATCAAGGTCGATACCTGCAGCAACTGCCACCCATTCTATACCGGCAAGCAGCGTTTCGTCCAACAGGATGGCCGTATCGCCAAATTCAACAAGAAATTGGCCAAAGCCGGCAAATAAGCTAGAAGAAAAATATAAAATCCCCCTTATGTGGGGATTTTTATTAACTAATAATTAGTTATAATCATTTATTGTGCGGAGGTACTTATGAGCAAGAAATTCTATATTACCACACCGATTTATTATCCAAGCGCCCGCCCTCATTTGGGCCACGCTTATTGCACCACCATGTGCGACATCATCGCCAGAGGCAAACGCCTCCGTGGTTTCGAGACCTTCTTTTTGACCGGTCTAGATGAACATGGTGAGAAGATTCAGAAGAACGCTGCCGCGGCTGGCGTCACCCCCCAGGAGTTCGTCGACAAGGTCGCGGTTACCTTTAAGAATCTTTGGAACACGATGAAGATCTCCAACGATGATTTCATCCGTACCACCGAACCTCGTCATTATGAAACCGTTCAGAAGATATTCTCCGAAATGCTTGCTAAGGGAGATATCTATCTTTCTTCTTATACCGGTTGGTACTGCGTCCATGAGGAATCCTATTGGACTGAGACCCAAGTTGGAGAAGAACACCTCTGCCCAGAATGCCATCGTCCAGTCGAAAAGAAAGACGAACCGGCTTATTTCTATCGCTGCTCAAAACATGTCGATAGCTTATTGAAACTCTATAACGAGAATCCTAAATTCATCACCCCTGAAGGCCGTAAGACCGAGATGATCAACAACTTCATCAAACCGGGTCTTTTGGACTTGTGCGTTTCCCGTACTACCTTCACTTGGGGCATTCAAGTTGCTGAAGATCCGAAGCACGTCGTTTATGTTTGGCTCGACGCTTTGACCAACTACATCACCGCATTAGGTTATAAGCAGGAAGACGATTCCAACTTCAAGAAATTCTGGGAAGATCCAGATTGTGAAATCGTCCATGTCGTTGGAGCGGACATCACTCGTTTCCACACCATCTATTGGCCGATGTTCCTTGAATCCTTAGGGCTTCGTCAGCCAAATAGAGTCTTCGTCCATGGCTTACTTATGATGAAAGACGGCAAGATGTCCAAATCCAAAGGCAATGTCATCTATGTCGAAGACTTAGTCAGCCGTTATGGGGTTGACGCCGTCCGTTATTTCATGGCCAGAAACGTCATCTTCGGATTAGATGGCGAATTCACCCCGGAATCCTTCGTTGAGACCATCAACGTTGATTTAGCCAACAACTTCGGAAACTTGGTCAACAGAACCGTTTCGATGATTAATAAATATTACGATGGGGTTATCCCTTCCGTTTCGGAAGATGTTACCCAATTAGATAAAGACCTACATGATTTGGCTTTAAAGACCATCCAGTCTTATGAAGTCTTGAATGATGATTTGAAGGTTACCGAAGCTTATGGGGCGGTCATGAACTTATTGAACGCCGCCAATAAGTATGTCCAAGACTCCGAACCGTGGAGCTTGGCTAAGGACGAGAGCAAAGCCAAAGAATTAGCTTCTTGCATGAACCATCTTGCTCATATCGTCTTCTTATGCGGAACCTTATTGAGCCCAATCTTGGTTGAGAAGTCTGAGGCTTTATTCAATCAGCTTAATGTTCCGGCCGAACTTAGGAACTATGAATCCGCGATTGCCTTAAATAAGTTGAACGGAATCCATATTGAGAAAGCCACTCCGTTGTTCCCGCGTCTTAACGAAGCGGAAGAAGTCGAATACCTTAAGGAAGTCATCTCCTCTCCAAAGGAGAAGGCAGCAGCCTAATGATAGAAAAAGGATCCTTCCATAAACGAATCGAAAACGTTTCGTGTTTTGATTTGTCCTATGAAGGGAAAGGCGTAGTCCGCGTTGACGGAGAGATTGTTTTCGTTAACGACATGTTCCCCGGAGACGAAGGCGATATCGAAATTGATTATCGTCGCAATGGGGCTTTATTTGGACACGTCAAAAAGATAAATAAGCCATCTCCTGATAGAGTTAGACCAATATGCCCAGTCTGCTACCAATGCGGTGGCTGCGCTTTCCAATGCCTATCTTACGAAGCTCAGTTGGCCTATAAGCAAAAGAAGGTCAAAGAACAGTTCCGTAAAGTGGCCAAAATGGACGTTGATGTCTTGCCTACTTTAGGAATGGATAACCCATATCATTATCGAAACAAGGTCCAACCTCTTATTGGTCAAGATGAGAATGGGAACATCGTTTCGGGGTTCTATAAAGAAGGAACCCATCATATCGTTCCAGTCGAACGTTGCTACATCGAAGACATGAGGGCCAACACGGTTTTACTGGCTATCCGTCATCTTTTGGATAAACACCACATCCCCGCTTATGACGAAGACCAAAGAACCGGCGTTATCAGGCGCGTTCTTATTAAGACCTCTCTCCATTGTCCGGAGATGATGGTGGTCCTAATCACTGCGGTGGATAGATTCCCATCCAGAGAATCCTTCGTTAGGGACTTGCTTAAGGTTTGTCCTGAAGTCACGACTGTTGTTCAGAACATCAATCCTCGTCAGACCTCGGTTATTTTAGGCGAGAGAGAACATGTATTATTCGGAAAAGGAACCATCAGGGATTCTATCTCTGGATTAACCTTCAGAATCTCTCCTAAGTCTTTCTATCAGACCAACCCGACCATGGTTCAGGTTCTTTACGATACGGCCATGGAGTTCGCCAATTTGAAAGAAACCGATGTCGTGTTTGATGCTTATTCGGGAATCGGCACCATTGGGCTTATCGCTGCCACGTATGGATGTGAGGTAATCTCAGTGGAGATTGTCCCTGAAGCGGTGGAAGA
>CAYPED010000090.1:0-4130 GCA_964409745.1 uncultured Staphylococcaceae bacterium
AAGGAAGTTATCTCTTCTCTTTTCATTTGATCTCTCCTTTCCTTAATTTCTTATGCAGCTCTTTGTAGTTCGGGCAGTATTTGTAGACGATGTCGTAGAAGCCTTTTTGATGGTTTCTTTCGAAATGATGGCTTAGTTCATGAACGACGATGGCGTTGATGATCTCTTTGGAATAACCAACTAACTCGGTTGTGTAAGTGATGGTATTGGTCTTTTTGTTGTTCACCCCATAACGGGAACTCATGGTTCTGACCTTAACGTTATAGGGAGGGATGCCCATTATCTTTTCATATTCCCTTTGGGCGGAAACGCAATATTCAAGTAAGATGGACTTTTTGGTCTTCTCGTCCACCGTTCCTTCGACTAACTCTCCGAATATCGGTGTCATGTTCTCCGGAATCGAGGACTTCTTTTTCTCGGATTTCTTGATAAGAGATGGAGCTTTGTCATAGACAAAGGCCATAATGTTCCGCTTGGTCACGAAGTATGGGGCGTGCACGATCAAGGAATTTCCGTCTCTTGATAAACGCATGGTCAAGGAACGCATATACCTCTTTTCGATGAGGATTTGGTATTCCTTGTTGTTCACTTTTATCGTTTCCGGCTTAAGTTCCATAGGAAAAATATATCATTCTTGCCTTGTGAGAGATACCTTAAAAGCGTAAACTATCCCGCGATGGAAAAGATTCTTATATCAGCATGCTTACTTGGCGATAAATGCCGTTACGATGGGAAGGATAACTATCTCCCTCTCGTTGAAGAACTGCAAAAACATTACGAATTGATCGCCTTCTGCCCGGAAATGGCCGCGAATTTAGGCTGCCCGAGAGCCAAGGCCGAAATCAAAAACGATAGAGTCGTCACCGAAGATGGCCGAGATGTCACCGAGGCTTATAAGTCTTCGGCTGAGCAAGCCGCCAGATTGTGCGATTTCTTAGGAATCCACATCGCTATCCTTAAGGATAAGTCCCCAGCCTGTGGCTGCAGACATATTCATAACGGAATGTTTATGGGCAACACCATCGAAGGGTTGGGCGTGACCGCTGCCGCTCTTATCAAAGCCGGCGTCAAGGTCTATGCCGAAACCGACGCTTTGAATTTCTTGCTTCCGAATAACGGAGAGAAGAAAGAATCCACCGGCCGTTATAAGTCATACGATAAGAACAAGAAGGACGCTTCCGGGGTTAAGACCCACCGCGATTCTTCCTCTTATTCCAAAAAGAAGGATTATTCCTCCAAGGATAAGAAATCTTACGAGAAGAAATCCTATGGAGATAAGCCGTCCTTTAAAAAAGACGATGAGCATAAGTCCTTCAAAAAGAAGCCTTATGACCGTCCGAAGTTTGAGAAGAAAGACGGAGATAAGCCATATAAGAAGAAATTCGATCGTCCTAAATATGAAAAGAAGGACGGAGAGAGAGCCTCTTATCGTAAAGACGGCGAGCATAAGTCCTACCAAAAGAAAGGCGGAAATGCCTATCATAAGGAAAGAAGCTTTTCCAGAAATAAGGCCATGAGAAATGGCGCATCTTCTTATAAGAAATCATCCTATAGCGGAAAGAAATCCTATAACAGAAAGCCAAGAAACGAAGAAAAATAAAAGGGGATTCAAATCCCCTTTTTCTTTAAATTAATTCTTTGGTCGCGACATCGTAGATAAGGGTCGGCTCTTTGGCGGAAGAGATACGGACGACGTCGCCAATCTTGTATTCGATAGGCGAATAAACCTTGAATATCTCATCATCGATATCGACGTCTAAGACAATCTTGGAACCGTATTTCTCGACCTTTTTGACAATCGCGGAGAAAGGCCCGAATTCATCTAACTTAAGATCATCGGTTCTAAAGACCACGATGACACGGTTTTTGATAAAAGCGTTCTTGACGAAGTGGGCTTCGTATTTTTCTTTGAAGGATGGCACCGGGATGTAATTATCGCCGATATAGATAAGACCGTTGGAGGCTTCTAAGACGTGGGCTGTGGCTTTCGGATAGGAGAAAGCGACGGCCATAGCTGAAGTTTTTGGTTCTTTATAGGTATTGACTGGCGTATCTAAGGAGATTAATTTGCCTCCTTCGATGTAGGCGACTTTGTCGGCGGTCAATAAGGCTTCGGAGGCAAAAGAGGTGGTGATGATGACTCCGATATTGAAATCTTTGGCAATGTTTCTGATTTCTTTCCAGAAACTGGTGCGGGTGGAGCCATCAAAATGTTCTAAGGCGTTATCGAGAACCAAAAACTTCGGGGAAAGAAGCAATGCTTTGGCAATGACTCCTCTTAAGTATTGACCAGAGGTGATCTCGCTTGGCTTTTTATCTAAGGCTCCGGTGAGTTGGAGCTTGGAAGCCACCGCTTCGATGATTCCTTCTTTGTCTTCGATATCTTTATTTCTTAAATACGAAAGATAGTTATTTCTTAAATTCATATGGCCAAAAAGCTGGCTGTTGGCGTTCACATAGCCAATCGGCAAGTCTTCGGTTATCGGTTCGTTGTTTAAGGTAATCGAACCAGATTCGATATCGATATTTTCCTGAAGGAGAGCGGCCACCGCCGATATGCTTGGCTCATCGTTGGAATAGAAAGAAAGGACTTCGCCTTCCTTTAGTTCGAAAGAGACTTCGTCTAGGGCTTTGATGCCTTTGTGGTTAACGGAAACTTTATCAAAGATAAGAGACATGTGTTTTGTCCTCCTAATGGCTGGCTAGCTGGAAATAGATTTCCAACAATAAGGCGTCATGGTAATCCCTGACGTCGAGATTGGTCATCTTGATGAATTTATCCAATCTGAACAAGAAAGTGTTTCGGTGTATATAGAGGGATTTGGAGGCTTTTGAACCATCCATCCCTTCACGGAGATAGGCTCCGATGGTGGACATTATATCCTTGGGGACGTTGATGAACTCTCTACTTAATAAAGGAAGAGAAGAATAATCCCCAAAAGTTAATTCCTTGAAGAGGATGTCTGACATATAACGGAAAGCATTCGGATAATAGGAGAGGCATTTATCCAACAACTTAAGGGATAGATTGCCTTTATTAGGGACTCTTAGGAAGGAGATAAACACCCCTAGGCGGTTATGAATCTCAAAAGCTTTCATCGATAAGACATCATCGATATTTTTCTCGGTTTCGATCATGCCTTTTAATGGGGTGATATAAGTAAAAACCGGGTTGGCATCGTAATTAAGGAAGATACTTTCCAACTCTCTTGAATCAAAGCCTTTGTTGGCCTGGAACAGGTAGCGGGTCATCAATAATGGGTCTCCTGACGTTTGTAGTTGACGGCCAATTTCTTATCATAGGCTTCTAAAGCGTCTTCCACCGTATAGTTAAGGCCCTTAAGCAAAGCCCAATAAGCGTTGAAGGCGGCTTTGTAATGGTTCCTATCGTAGTTAATAGACATCTCGGAAACCAATTGATAGACCTTCATGATTTGTTCGGTAAGATCTAAGCATTCCTCATCTTTGATGATGAAATCCTGACAATTGAGAGGAATGCCTAAAGAGAAAAAGAAATGCAAACCGTCCGCGTATTCGTCTAAGACGACTTCTTTTGGTGACGGGCCTTTATATGACCAAAACTTAAAGCATCTAGTCTCATTGGCGAATTCTCCTAGTTCCACCAAAAGGGCAAGTATCCTCTTTTTGGAGGTGTTTTCGTAGGTGACGCTGTGTTCCTTTTGAATGGTAGCGTCTAACGCGGCTTGCTTATCGTAATATTCTTTTAGATCTTTCATAAAAGGTCTCCTTAAGAATTAACTTTGTTAAGTATAACCGATTGTGCGTTATGCATAAATGGGAAACGGAAGAAGTTTTATGAAGTATGGGAAAACGCTCATGAAAAATGTGGGAAAAACGAGTATATAAAAGATAAAAACATAGACAACATCGAATATTTTTTGAAACAGAGCTATCTGTTTTTGTCTGAAAAGAAAGAAATAAAGGGGAAATGCTCTTCTAATGTTCGACCATTATGCGCTTTTCGACGGAAGTGACAGGCGCTGAAATACTTGCGAGAGCATTAGGGAAGCTGATTGTTGGCGCAGCTGAAAAGGCTGAGATGGCGCTCAATAAAAGAGAAACTGTAAGCATAAGTCATCCTCCTTTAGGGTATAAAAAGGTATGTAGCA
>CAYPED010000091.1:0-4121 GCA_964409745.1 uncultured Staphylococcaceae bacterium
GGATGTATTCGAATACGCTTTTAATCGAAAAGAGAGGGAAAAGAACCTCCTTTATTTCAGAGAATATCTATCAAAGATAAGCAGTTGATGGCTTATAGGCTAACTTTATGATAAAGTTAACGTATGGAACTTGTTTTTTCTAACGCTTGTGATCCGAAATATGACGTGATGGAGAAACGCTACCAAGAAATATTGGAAGCGACCTTCAAACATCTAAACGTCACGGACAACTACGAAGTTGATGTCAGCTTCGTCGATGATGATACCATTCATCAAATCAACAGAGACTACCGTGGAGTCGATAGGGTGACCGACGTCATCTCCTTCGCCTTCAACGACGATAAGGACCCGGCCCATCAAATCAATGACCCGGATATCGAAAAGATGCTTGGAGAAATCCTCATTTGTGTCCCTCAAGCCATCCGTCAAGCCAAGGATATCGGGAATTCTCTCTTTAGAGAGCTCAGTTTCCTTTTCACCCACGGCTTACTCCATTTATTGGGCTACGATCACATGAAAAAGGAAGACGAAGTCATCATGTTTGCTTTGCAAGATAAGATTTTGGAGGAAGTACCAAATGAACAAATCAGCTTTGATTGAATTAGCCAAAGAGGCTCGTGAATTATCTTATTCGCCATATAGCCATTTCGCCGTGGGCGCTGCCGTTTTATGCAAAGACGGAAGAACTTTCAAAGGAGCTAATGTCGAGAATTCCTCCTACCCTCTTTGCAACTGCGGGGAAAGGAACGCCATGTTCCACGCCTTGATGAATGGCGTCAAGCCACGTGACATCATCGCTTTGGCGGTGGTGGCTGATACCGATGAGCCATGTTCCCCATGTGGTGCTTGCCGTCAGGTCATGTCCGAACTTTTGGCTAAGGATGCCGTCATCTATTTGGCTAACCTCAAAGGCGATGTCATCGAAACCAACCTTAAGGAACTTTTGCCTTTCGCTTTTAGCGAAGAGGACTTAACTAAATGAAGAGCGGATTCGTTGCGATCTTAGGTCGCCCAAACGTCGGCAAATCGACGTTTTTAAATGCTGTACTTTCAAAGAAAGTATCCATTGTTTCTCCAAAACCACAGACCACCAGAGATAACATCATCGGCGTTCTCACCGAAAAAGATTATCAAATGGTCTTCATCGATACCCCGGGACTTTTCGAAGGCGAAGCCGCTTTGGATAAGTTCATGAACAAAGAAGCCCGTTCATCCTTAGGAGATGCGGATATTTGCCTATTCATGATCTCGGCTGATAACTTTCAGGAAGACGACCCTGACTTTAAGACCCTGAAGGCCTTAAAGCTTAATTGCCCATTCATCATTTTGGTTAACAAGATCGATTTGGCGACCGCTCCGAAGATGGAAGCGTTGCTTAACAAACTTCACGAAGAATTCCCAAATAAGGAAATCATTCAGATGTCCGCTTTGACCAACTTCGGCCTCAAGGACGTCAAAGACGCGGTGGCTAAATACTTGCCTGAAGGCCCAATGTATTACGAAGAAGGCACCATCACCGATAAAGGCACAGCCTTTGATATCAAGGAAACCGTCCGTTACGAGATGCTCCATTTCCTTTCGGACGAAGTCCCACATCAAAGTGCCGTCACCATCGACTCTTTGAATGAAAAATCCAAAGAGATTTATTGCGAAGCCACTATCTGGGTCGAAAAGAAGAGCCAAATTGGCATCGTGGTCGGCAAAGGCGGAGACATGATTAAGAAAATCTCCATGACCGCTCGCCGCGATTTGGAGAAGCGCCTCCATAAGCACATCGATTTGAGAATCGAAGTTAAACAAGCCGCCGATTGGCGACAAAAGACCGATAAGCTCAAAGCTTTCGGCTACAGCAAAGAAGATTGATGAAACAAGAACTGATTCAAAAAGAAGGATACGTTTTACGTGTCTCTCCATATAAGGAAGCTGATGCGATGGTCACTTGCTTAGGCAAGGATGGCCTATTCTCCTTTTTGGCTCGTGGCATTAAGAAATTAACCAGCAAGAACGCCGCCTCCTGCCGCGTCCTTACCTACTCGAGATTCTCTTTAAATATCTCAACTGACAAGAATAGCCTCACCCTCTCCGAAGGCATCCCTCTTTCTTCTATTGAAGAAAAGGAAGACTTATTGTGGATGAGTTGTATCTCTTTTTTGGCGGAAATAAACGCCAGGTTGTTAACCGAAGAAGACGCCCAGGAAGTCTTTCCGGCTTTCGATAAGACGATAAAGGAAATCAATAAGGGTTATCCAATTTATTCGGCTTGTTTGCTTTATTTCGCTAAGCTCTTGACCATTCTTGGATATGGTTTGGAGGTCGATCAATGCGTTATTTCTGGCAGCAAGAAGAACATCATCGGAGTCAATTACGAAGAAGGTGGCTTCATTTCCGAAGAATATGCGGACGCTAATACGGTCAGATTGCCCGCAAGAGCTTTGAAGATCCTCCGCTACGCCTTTATCTATCCGCTAAGCGATTTAGGCCGTGTGGCTTTCGAGAAAGAAGAGTCTTTGGCTTTAATTAGCCAACTATCAACTTATGCCGAGAATCTAACCGGCGTCAAGCTCAAGTCGGTATCGATGCTTGAACGTTGCTAATTACACTTATATAGGTTTGACAAAGCACTATATCCCAATATAATACTTAAGTCCAATATATGGACTTTTTTATTCGAGGTGCATTATGCCTAATAAATTTGATTTTGATAAAATCACCCAACATTTGCAAAACACCGGCTATGTCTTTCCGGGCAGCGCCATTTACGGTGGTCTCGCCAACACCTGGGACTATGGTCCTTTAGGTGCCGAACTTAAAAAGAACCTCAAAGCCTTATGGTGGAAGAAGTTCGTCCAGGAATCCCCGACTAACGTCGGCATCGACGCTGCTATTCTCATGAATCCAAGAGTTTGGGAAGCCACTGGCCATGTTTCTACCTTTAATGATCCGATGTGCGACTGCAAGGCCTGCCACGCCCGTCATCGTGCCGATAGTTTGATCGAATCCCAATATCCTGACGCCGATGTCGAAGGTATGTCTTTCGAAGAAATGGATAAATTCATCCAGACCCACGAAGTCAAATGCCCGAATTGCGGCAAGAGTGAATTCACCCCAATCCGCAAATTCAATATGATGTTCAAGACCCATATCGGTGTCACGGAAGATAATTCTTCCGTGGTCTATCTCCGCCCAGAGACCGCTCAGGGTGTCTTTACCAATTTCAAAGCCGTTCAGCGTGCCTGCAGAAAGAAGCTTCCTTTCGGTATCTGCAACGCCGGCAAATCCTTCCGTAACGAAATCACCCCGGGTAACTTCACTTTCCGCACTCGTGAATTCGAGCAGATGGAAATGGAATTCTTCTGCAAACCGGGAACCGACCTCGAATGGTTCTCCTATTGGAAGAATTATTGCCTTAAGTTCGTCGAATCCTTGGGCATCAAAGAAGAAAACCTCCGCTTCAGAGATCATGAACCAGCCGAATTAGCTTTCTATTCCAAAGCCACGACTGATGTCGAATATGATTTCCCAACCTTAGGTTGGGGAGAGATCTTGGGCGTTGCTGATCGTACCGATTACGACTTGGGCCGTCACCAAGAATATTCCAAAGAGGATCTTACCTATTTCGACCCAGAGACCAACGAGAAATATCTCCCATACGTCATCGAACCATCCATGGGCTTAGACAGATTGATGCTTATGACCATGGTGGACGCTTATGACGAAGAGGAATTAGAAGGCGGAGACACCCGTACCGTCATGCACCTCAATCCAGGCTTGGCCCCATATAAGGTCGCCGTCCTTCCGCTTTCCAAGAAATTGGAAGAGAAGTCCCTTGAGGTCTTGAATATCCTCAATAAGCGCTTCTCCTGCACCTATGACGTCACCGGCTCCATCGGTAAACGTTATCGTCGCCAAGACGAAATCGGCACCCCATATTGCGTCACTATCGATTTCGACACCGCCGCCGATCAAAGCGTCACCGTCAGAGACAGAGACAGCATGAAACAAATCAGAATGTCCATCACCGAATTGGTTAATTACTTCTCGGTGAAGTGCTTCATGTAAAAAAGTCTTATTAGTAGTTTTATAGTAAATACCATATTAATTTATTAATATGGATAGAAAGG
>CAYPED010000092.1:0-4089 GCA_964409745.1 uncultured Staphylococcaceae bacterium
ACACCAAGGCTTTCTATTTGGCCCATCGTTCGGAGGAATGCAACACCGAGGAATGCATGCTAAGCACTTACGCCTCAATCTATGAACAATATGGTATTCCTCTTTCCGCTGTTAAGATCGTTATCCTCAAACAATGGGAATTCGTAGGAGGTGGCGACGAATGAAAATCTATATTCATGCGATTGGCCACTTCAAAGAAACCTATTGGGTCAACGCCCAAGCGGAATACCTCAAACGCCTCAAAAATTATGCGGATGTCGAAGTGATTGAATACAATGACGAGCCTATCCCTTCTAAGGCAACCGAGGCCATCGAAGAGAAAATAAAAAACCTCGAATGCGACAGGATTTTGAATAAATTAAGTAGCAAAGACTATGTCGTTGCCTTGGATTTGAATGGCAAATCCTTTGATTCCGTTCAATTATCCGAACAATTGGAGAAGTGGTTCTCTTTAGGAGGTTCCACCATCCATTTCGTAATCGGCGGCTCTTTGGGTTTATCCGACGAAATGAAAAAGAGAGCCAATGTCCGTTGGACTTTCAGCCCTCTTACTTTCCCACATCAATTAGCGAGAATCATCTTAGAAGAACAACTCTATAGGGCTTTTAGAATCAGCCATAACGAGCCGTATCATAAATAGTTAGTCGATTAAGCCAAAGTGCTTCATCGCCTTGGCCCAGCCATCGTTATCAATGTCGTCGGTTACGTAATCGGCGGCTTTTTTAACTTCGTCCAAGCCGTTGCCCATCGCGACCGAGATGCCGGTGAAATGGAGCATATCCAAGTCATTGTTATGGTCGCCTAAGGACATAGCGTTCTCGGCTGACCAGCCATAGTATTCCAAAGCGGCCATAATGCCTTTGGCTTTATCGGAATCGCTTGGCATGATGTCGACCGCATGCTCATCCCATCTGGCGGCTTTGCAATTCACCAAGTGAGGGAAGAATAAGTCTTGGTCGAATTCGTCGCAGAAGGCAATCATCTGATAGACAGGTCTGTCATAAGGTATAGGGAACTTACGTGGCTGAGGGAAACGGGTTCCGTATTTGGCGTGGGCATCGATGACATAGTCATTGATCATGTTGATATGACCTTCGGATTGTTCGATGAGGGTTAAGCCGAAGTTAAGACGATAAGAGAACTTAATCATCGCATCGACGACCTGCTGAGGAATCTGATAACTATAGATGGTTTTGCCATCGATTGAGACGGCCGCCCCATTCATCATGACCATTCCGTCAGGCGTAAACAAATCCAAAATACCAGTTTTTCTGATAAGGTATTGGTTTCTTCCGGAACTAAGGAAGACCTTAATGCCTTTCGCTTGAAGCTTCTTAATCGCTTCCAAAGCCGATTGAGGCACGCACTTCTGATTATGGGAATATAAAGTCCCATCGATATCGGTGAAGATGATTTTTATCTTTTTCGGATCAATTGCCATTTCCATTTCCCTCCGTTTTTGTATAAATTGTTATAGTTTATGCTTTACCCTGAATTTAATCGATACAAATCTATCAAGGATGAACTCTATCCCTTGATAAACGCCTACGAGAATGAGTTAGGCGATATCTTCTACGTCGAGCCGATGTTCTATCAAAGCCTTCTGGGCTATAAGGATAAGACCGAAGGACGTTTTGAGAAGATCATCGAGGCGATGGATAAGATTGTCAGGGAGAACCACAAAGTGGTGTTCACCATTGATTATGAATATCCGGCCGTCAATAAGGAAGATTTCATTTATCGAGAACTCCAGGATATTACTGATCCCCTTCATCTTACTTGGATCGATGATTCCAGGCCAAGCGATTACGGAGATTAACAAAAAGCGCCACGACGGCGCTTTTTAATTGTTATTGAGCTCTTGGCCTCAAGGTTCTGAAAGACATCCACAAGATACGGATGGCGAAGAAAATCAGATAACCTAAGGCGGCGAATCTGGTGATCCAGAAGCCCATGATCATGCCTAAGATGGCTGGGGACATCGTGGCCCAATAGGAAGCCTTTTGGGCTTGCCAGAAGGTGACGGTGTTGTTCGGATTGGCCTTGCCACGGGTAAGGACGAAAATCATTAAGCCCATGAAGAAGGTAACGCCGATGTAGATAGAGAGCCAAATGGCGGTCTGAGTCCACATATTGTAGTTTCTGGTGGATTGCCAAGTATCATCGAACAAGGTTTCCCAAGAAGCGGTGACCGCATCAAGGTATTTTTGATAGTTGGCTTCGGTAATGGCGGAATGTGGAACTTCGTATGCTTCGCCGTGAGAATTCTCTTTGACGAAGTTGCGGAGGTTAACGGTCTGTCCTTCGTATTTGAAGAGCTTATAAGCGGAGGCGTCAGAGACGTTTCTGCCACTTGGGGATTTGATTAAGGAGAAGCAATCCTTGCCTAAGAATAAAGCGGTGGTGGCGTAAGGATTGTTATTCAAGATATCGATGCCTTTGAGAATGGCGATATCACCAGAATATTTATAGCCATCAGAGTCACCGAAGATGGTGTTGGTGAAGGCGTCTTGCTCTAAATTGCTGAGGTTATAGACGATTAAGTCGCAATAGGTGACATCTTTAATGCTTGGGGTGGTTGGAACTTCGACGACAGAGGAGGATTCATCCAAGCTGTCCTCGGTGTTCATGATAGTCTGCTTGACGGTGTAGGTGTGGGCGTAGACGTTATAACCGCTGGCGTTAGTGGTGAATGCAGCGTTCCATTTGCTCTCATCGATTTCGATCGTGCCGGTTTCAGTGTTGAAGACGACATCGACATCTTTTTCGTCCAAGGCTTCAGAGAAGCTGATTAAGCCGTTGGTAAGTCCGCCACTCGGGGTGGAAAGGATATCCGAGCCGCTTAATTTGGAATAATTGACCAAGGTTGGGATGACCGCCACCAAGACCGATAAGACACCGGCGATGACCGCCCCATACCATTTGCCCTTAGAAAGGGTCATGACGGAATCGTTATTGACCAAAGAGGAAAGTCCGAGTTTGAAGGACTGCCAGGCTTTGGAGTTTTTCTTTTTCTTTGTATTTACTTTTTTCGCAGTAGCCATAATTAAATCTTTCAAAAAATTGCTATGTAAGGTTAGCACATAAAAACGACATATCCAAAGAAAACATACTAGGTATGTTGCCTATTAAGCCAATTTGAGGGTTTACGAAACTCGTAAAAAGAAAAAAGCCGGGGTTTCCGGCTTCTAATTTTTCTTTCCGAATTCTTCCTCGCACAAGGTCTCAACTTCGGCGCAGACCTTTTGTAAGGCGCATGAATGGCAATCCATCTTGACCTTGCCTAGGAGGTGATCTAAGGCTTTGGTGATATCTTCGGCTTTGTTGGAGATACGAGCCAATTCTTGGTAATCGAAGTTAGGGTCGGTAATGAAAATCATCTTGACCTTCTTTACCTGTGGCAAAGCCTTAAAGCCATTAATGAAGTGCGTGCCGATATCCTTGAAACTCAATCGGTTATCGGCTGCTTTTTTGCTGATGACGATGCTTTCCTTGGAAGATAAAGGGGAGAAACGGAACATCATGCCTTTTAAGGAGACATGGTAACGGACGTAGTCGATTTTACGGATGGAAGAATATATTTCTTTGCCTTCCCCCATCTTCGAATCATCGACTTCGATAAGGGCGATTCTAGCGTAAGAAGAATCACCTTTAAGGTCCTTGATATCTGGGCCATAAACCAAGATTCCTTCATCTCCGACATAATTTGAATCCGAGGTGAAGAAAGTTCCGGCGATGGCCTCCTTGCCTTGGCCTCCTAATTCGAAGGCCGCGTCCGAACGGAAAATAAGCTCATTCGGATCTCCCTTAGCCCAAGCCGAATCCGAGGTAAAGGAAAGATTCGGCTCAGCGTTAAAAAGAGGTTTGAGGTCTTCGAATAAAGAGTCGTAAAGCTTCATAAGGCTTAGATTTTCTTATCGCGTTTTCTCTTGTCGTAAATCTTATTTAAGAGACCTTGAAGGTGAGATAAAGCCTTCATGTCGATATTCCAGAAATAGATGGTGAAGAGAATGGCGAATAAGATGATGAAGGCACCAACGATGGTTAAGACGATGGAAGCCCATAGAGCCATGCCTAGATCGGCAAAGA
>CAYPED010000093.1:0-4063 GCA_964409745.1 uncultured Staphylococcaceae bacterium
AGAAGCCGATGCATTGAAAACCACAAGGGTTTCAACTATTCTTTCCGTCTCTTGACTTAAAGATAGAATAAAAAAAATGAATTGCAAGCCGGTTTTACCTTATTTCGTGCAAAGATTCTCCTAGGTGGGATCTATTTTATCCTTTTATGAGTGCATTTTGCGAATTCTCATTGCTTGCGGTAGAAAGGTCAAAATAAAAAAGGATTGGCAGTTATGCTATCAATCCTACTTATCAAATTTGGCGGAGGCGGAGGGATTCGAACTCTCGCCAGGTGTGACCCTGCTGCCGGTTTTCAAGACCAGTCCCTTCAGCCACTTGGGTACGCCTCCGTGCCGATACATTATACACATAAACGGCATTTCATAAAACAAAACCCCCATTTAGGTGGGGGAATGTTCTTTCTTGGTGGACCATGTTGGATTTGAACCAACGGCCTAGCTCTTATAAGGGGCTCGCTCTAACCGCTGCGCTAATGGTCCATTTTTCGCGCTCAAGATTATATCAATTATAGCCAACGCTATCAAATATGGGCGAATTTTATGTCAAAAAGTCCTCTAAAAACACCGAAATCCCTACACGTATTCAAAAATTAAGGGGATTTCCTACAATTTTTCTTTTTTGAAGGAAATTAGATAGTAAACTAGAGGCATAATCATTTGGAGGTTCACTTTTCTATGAAACAATTGAAAAGAAGCTATAAGGCTTTGCTTGCCCTAGGCATCATCGCTTTTCTTCTTATCATCGTGTTCTTAGGCGTAGGTGTCATTGGGGGAAGCAATCCTTTGTTCATCCCATGGAGCGCCACTGTCGAAGGCACCACATCGAACTTCGGTATCTTACACATTTCATACCGTTGCTTCTTGAACGTATTCTTTGCTTTTGGTAAGTCTGGCTGGACTTGGGATTTCACTAGAATCTTCATCGCCGCCGCTTTCTGGGCTAGCGTCCTTCTTGTCATCATTGGCATCATCGTCGCGGCTTGCAAAGAAAAGAAAGCCGTCGCACCAGTCATCTTCATCTTCTTGTCTGCCTGCATGATCTTATGGGTTATCGAAGGCATTACCTTCGCCCACACAATCAATGGCTGCATGACCACTCGCTATGCTTTAAGCTTTGCGGTCGTCATCGCCCTCGCTCTTATCTCCATCATCCTTCTTCTCATCGCCATCTCGTTTGCTAACCAGATGAGCGCCGTCACCGAAGAAGAAAAAGAAGAAGCCAAGGAAGCTGAAGCTTCTAAGGAAGTCACTGATTTAGAAAATCGCGTTGCTGTCTTGGAAGGCAAAGTCGAAGACTTGATCAAGAGACAATACATCGTCATCACCGCCCCAGTTGCCGCCGCCCCAGTTCAGGCTGCTCCAGTTGCCGCTCCGGTTGAAGAAGAAAAACCAGTCGAAGCCCCTGTCGAAGAGAAGCCAGTTGAGGCTCCTGTCGAAGATGGCAAAGCCGCTTTGAACATCAAGCGTATCCCATTCTCTGAGAAATATGCTGCCGCTGATGAAGACCTCAAGGCCAAATTTGACGAATTGTCCGCTTATATCACCGATAACTACGGCATCAAAGCCCGTGAATCCATCGCTGGCGTTTCCTTCTCTGCCCACAGAGAGAAATTGGTCTTTGCTACCTTTATCGGCAAGCATCTCCGCTGCAACTTCGCTCTCGATGCCAAGAATTACAGCGATTCCACCATCCCAGTTGTCAATTCCGACAATAAGAAATACGCCGATGTCCCATTAACCCTCAAGGTTAAGTCTGGCTTGTCCTTACGTCGTGCCTGCTCTTTGGTTGATGACGTTATGGCCGCCAAAGGCATCAAAAAGATTTCGAAATAAGTCGATAACTAACTAAAAGGAGTCTAAACGGCTCCTTTTTTCTTTTTGCTTTTTAATGTGATAATATATTGCATATGAATATCCACGAATCGATGGAAGATTATCTTGAGACTATCCTTATTCTTTCGGAAAAAGGAAAGGTCAGAAGCATTGATGTAGTCACCTACACTGGCTTTTCGAAACCGTCCGTTTCCATCGCGATGAAGAAACTTAAAGAGAAGGGCTATATCGAGGCGGATGAGCCGAAGTATTTGATCCTCACCGAAGAAGGCAAAGAGATTGCTTCTAAGATTTATGAGAGGCATAAGGTTCTCTGCGAGGTCTTGATCCGCTTGGGAGTCTCGCCAGAGATAGCCAAGGAAGACGCTTGCAAGATTGAGCACGAGCTTTCCGAAGAGACCTTCGAGGCCATCAAAGCCCATATGCACATTAGCAAATAGGACCTTATGGTCCTTTTTATTTTATCTTGGTAAAAGAAAACCCACCGCTTGGTGGGATTATTTTTCGTTGGTGACCCGTACGGGATTCGAACCCATGAATGTATGCGTGAAAGGCATATGAGTTAAGCCGCTTCTCCAACGGGCCAACAATGGCGCTCAGCATAGGACTCGAACCTACAACCGTTCGGTTAACAGCCGAATGCTCTGCCATTGAGCTAGCTGAGCACACCATTCGCACTTAAAAGTGCTAATAGATAATACTTAAATGAAACTTCGTTTGCAAGCAAATATCAATGCTTAGCCGAGTTTTTTCTCTAAGGCCTTCAAAAGGTCCCCGACAGTTTTGAAAGAAGCGAGTTCCGAGGTTTCGAATTGAACGCCGGCCTTCTCTTCCATATCCAAGCACATCTCAACGACGTCTAAGCTATCTAAACCCAAATCTTTGAGAGCCTTGTTTTCATCTAATTCTTCAACGCCGAACTTTTCGGCGAACGCTTTGCGGATTTCTTCCATCTTGGACATACTATGTCCTCCTAATGATGGATATTTTAGTTGAGATAGATATTTATTCAAGAATTAAAAGCCCCTCTTTTAAGAGGGGACTTTGCTTGATGGCCGTTAGGCGGCATCAAATTCGCTGACGACGGTGCTGTAGCGAGTGGTGATATCGTTGGCTTCGGTCTTGAAAACAGACTTGATGGTTCCAGCGATGGAGCCGAAGATGGCTAAAGTGAGAACCATGCCCAACAATGTGGCTTTGAATTCCGACATTAATTACCTCCTTTCCTAATATAGATAGCCGATGACGGCAGATCTAACGACAGTGATGACCATCGGTTCTTTGCTGACGATCATGCAGTTATATTTGCGATAGATTTTGAACCTGAGGGTATCTCCGAAGGCGACGTTTTCGTTAAGGGCCTCGATGGTCCCTTTGGTTTCTTTATATACAAAGTCCTTTATCTCTTTAGTGAGCCCCTGATTGAGGGATATTTGGTAAGCGGCGGTGACCGAAACGGCGTCTAATTTGGTGTATATCCCGTTGATGGCGCACATATCGCCCGTATAAGCCACCACCTCAATGACAAAGAAGAGGGATAAAAGGAAGCCTAACTTATATGACATCGGTCATGCTCCTCATCAGAACGACGATACCAGATACGATCATCAACATTGATGATCCGGCACCGATAAGAGGAAGGAAACAGAGGGTGTTCAATCTTTCAATTCTCCTTTCTTTGTCCGCCTTCCTCTTTTCGGATGCCAATTGGTCAAAGGTCTTCTCGAACTGGGGCATATAGGTTTCTACGCCCCCTTGTTCGGAGATGAGGTAAAGGGAAACCATCACTTCTTTGACCAGCAATGACGGGAAGCCGGCGGAGAAAGAGATGTAAGGGGCAACCGACTTATCCTCGTCAATTTCTTTTAGTAGTTTCCTAAGGCGATTTTTCATTTCTTTTGATGAAAATTCGATGATGTTGTTTATTCCCGTATATACGGGAAGTCCGTTATGCAAATAAATATTCAGATAGCCGAAAACCCTAACGAACTCGGTTTCGAGGGCGACATTATCCTTTCCTTTCCCTTGAAGCATCTTCATAAGGGAGTAGTAATCAATTAACGGAATGAGGCAAACCATCGCTACCGAGATAATCAAGGAAGTCTTCAAAACGAAGTAAGATAAGGCCGCAAAGCCCAAAATGAATAGGTCGGCGGCTAAAAGATAGATGATTACCTTCTTCGGTTCTAAACCGGCTTGGAGTAATTTCTCTTTGAGGGATTTCTTTTTA
>CAYPED010000094.1:0-4007 GCA_964409745.1 uncultured Staphylococcaceae bacterium
TGTTCAATTGGTCAACGTTCATTTGTGGTCCGGTGTGGCCTCGCTAATAAACTTAACAAAACATTTTTCGAACAAAGCAACATTTTTTTCACATTTTTTCGTTTTGAGGCCAAAAGTGCCATTTTCGGGTCATTTTTCTATATCCGAGAGAGCCGTTTGCGAAGATTTTTGAATTTCGAGATATCAAAAATATTAAAAAAAAATGACTTTTCGAATTTTCATTTCACCACCGTATCGGCTTTTTTCGTGCCAAAAGAGTGTTTTTTTGGATATTGCCGGCAAGCGTTTGTCCGTCGTTGAAAGCCTTGTCTAGGCCTTTTCGAGGCTAAAAACGGCTTCCAAAGGCAATTTTCGTGCGTTTTGATGCTTTTGCTAGTAGCAAAACGCCACTCAATCTCTATAATGTGTGCCGGAGAAAATTACTTATGAAACAAAACAAATTAAAAATTCTATGGACCATGTCCCTCTCCGTCATTCTCTTAGCTTCTTGCGGAAGCTCTGATGCGAAGAAGTGGTCCTATAGCAAGGAAGATATGTCCGACTTCATGTCTCTTGAAGCCCAGTTGGACCATACCGCTGATAACGAATGCACCTTCACTGCTGATACCGAATTTGACATCTTCAACAAGGAATTGACCTCGAAAGATCTCATCGTCTTCGATATCGACCAAGCCAAAAAGAACCTCAGCACCAGCAATAAGGCTTATGCCGATTATTCCATCTTGAAGTCTGCTTCCGTCCCAGTGACCAGCGTTGAGACCGATGAGGACTTAAGTGGTTTCAAAGTCAGCTTCACCGCCAACGGTGTCGCTAACTACGGAATGTTGATCAACTCTTCCGCCACCACCGAGAACGCCTTCTTGATGGTCACCAAATACGAAGATGAATCCAAAACCATCTATACTGATCCTCAGGCTGAATTCGAAGAAAACTATGTAAAAGGCAAGATGAACTGGGAAGAGGGCGTTAAGTTCGCTTATCAGATGGTCAGCAACATCGCTTCCTTAGTCATCGGTATCTACACCGGTCAGCCAACTGCCATCTCTGGCGGTATCTTCGGTATCTTAGGTGCCTTAGGCGAGAACTTCTGGTCTAGCGGCGCCACCATCAAAGACGTCATGGACAAACTCAACGAAATTGACAACAAGATTGATCAGTTGAGCGCCAAAATCGATAGGAACACCCAGCAATTGGCCGATGAGATCGTCCGTGCCGAGGCTATGGTCGATCAGGCTAACTTAAATACCTTGAACTTAGCCATCAATGACTTCGCCACCAACTGCTTAGCCCCAATCAACGACACCAACCGTAACTTAGCCGATGAAGTGGGAACTTATTATAAGAACTACATCAAATCCGCTCAGACCGTTGATCTCTTATTGACCAAGAACTCTGATGGAAAATACGAATCCACCCCATTGGGCGATTTGACGGGTACCACCAATTTCTCCTTAACCATCTCCAATTTCCCTAATGCCTCCGCTCACCTTGCTTCCCATGGCAACATCGTCGAAGAAGGCTTCATGGGTGAATTGGATAAGGACGTCGATGCCGCTATCGCCGCTAAGACCGGCCTCCCAGAAGGAATCGACAAAGAAGACCTCCGTAGCTTCGTCACTTCGATGATTTACGAACAATTCACCAAGCAGTATTATTCCGCCAATCCAAGCGAAGCTCAGAACTATCGTAACAAAGTCATTTCCTTGGCTCAGAGAATCTCCGGAGCGGCCGGAACCATCTCCATCTTGAGTTCCTATGTCTCACGTCTCCAGTACATGTATAACTTCGCCATCGAGATCAAAGACAATGTCCGCACCTTATGTGCCAACCTCATGCAGGTCTTAGACTTCAACACCGCCCGTGCGGCTTCGGCTTGCTTGTTCGCGGAAATTACCTCCACCGAATTATCCAACGTCTTCAAGACTGCTCGTCAATATATCCAAACCGTTTACGAGAACGTCACCAAGACCCCGGATACTTATTCGTTTACCACTAGTGCCACTCTCTCTGGTGGCTTCTACTACGCCAACTACGACATTAGTTATTCCAATCCTGGCAATGACTGTTCTCTCAACATCAAGTTCGAGATGGATGATCTTAAGCTTGCTGGCTTGAACATTGAGCACACTCCTACCAGCATCTCCAGCCACTACAGCTTAAGTGGCATCCAGCATGCCCGTATCGCTACCAGATGGGGATTGTTGGTCTCCTCTGGCACCATTGATAACGATGGCGACTACATCCACTACTTAGCCGATGTCGGCGTTGTCCCACATCAATCCGTCGAAGCGGCCGAATACCTCATGTCCTTAAGGCAAGCCTTAAGTTCCTGCTACCGCATCTTAACCAGTGACAGAAACGAAAGAGAACTTAACTCCAACGATACTTCCACCTGGATCTATTGCGTTGCCCAAGGCAACCCGGATGGTGAATACTTCACCTATGGCAAGGGCTACGGCTACAGAGAGAACCACACCGCTTCTTGCTGGGCTGGCAGGATCTTCGAATCTTCCTTCGTCGATGCCGCGACCGGCACCTCCGCCGGAACTCAGAGAATCGCCATGTGGGCGAGATACGCTGAATCACATTGGTATTGGATCGATGATGAATATTGGGCCTTCTCCAACATCGACAACACCAATTATTTCTTCTCCGTTGACATCGTCACCGAATAAAAAAAGAACCTCATCGATTGATGGGGTTTTCTTTTACTTGGTTAAGCAATCTATCAATTGATTGATTTCGTCATCCGTAAGGTTGCAGGCTTTAAGGTAATCTTTGGCGTCTTTAACGTAGTTGTAACTTACTAGGTCATCAGCGGAGTCGGATAGGTATTCCATGAATTCATCGAAGCGGAGGTTGCATACGGCGTCGTATTTAACATCCCCTTCATTGATTCCGAAGTAGTTATAGTAAGTAATCATGTAATCCTTTTTCATCTCGGAGTAGGAGGCTCCGCAGACGGCTTCAAGGAGCATGCAAACAAAGCCGGTTCTGTCCTTTCCTTCCACGCAGTGAACGTAATACGGTCCAGAGGATTTGATCATCTCTTTCAATCCTTTGCCCAAAGAGGTTTTGAAGTCGCTTTGAATGAAGGTTCCGAATAAGTTTGGCTCGGCTTGGTTGGTATCTCTATCCACCCTGAAGTTGGAACCCATGGAGCAATAGACCTTATCTTGTTGTAAGGCGTAGTTATCGTTTAAGTCGTACTTGCCTTTATAGTCTTCGATATCAGTGGCGGAGTCGGATAGATCAAGGATGAACTTGGCTCCTTTCTCTTTAAGAAGATTATCCACGTAATGCGCGCGGTTATAGGAATCATTGAATGGGCTGGCTCCCCTATAGAGTCTGCCTTCTTTGATATTGGTGGTTTTGACTTCTCTGAAGTTAGCGAACTGCTCATTGGAGGAGAATTGGTCTCTGTCGTTGGAGTAGTGCATGGAGAAGGCTTCTTGGGCGTCCTTGTACTTCCCTTTCTTATTGAGCTTCACGTTGACCGTGTAGCTCTCATCCAAGGCGTACATATTCCAGAAGTCAGAAGAGTTATTGATGGTTATTTGGACATATGGATATCCTTGGTAACCGCAGATAAGAGGGAAATCGCTTCTGGTGTAATAACCATCATAATAAGGGATGTCCTTCATGCTTTGCCCATTGGAGAAATAGACATCGCAGGAATCTCCAAAGGAGAATCCCAATTTCTGCAAGTCTTCATTCTGGAGGGCAATGTAAGATGAATTGAATTTAGTTTCGTGGATTATCTGAGTCTGTCCTGTTTGAACCTTAGCCGAACAGCAAGATAAAACGAAAACGGACAATAAAGAGCCCGCGATAGTTAGTTTGTTATAAGTCATAATCGAAGTCGTCTCCTAGATCATCGATACCATCATCGCCTAAACCCAATAAAGCATCGGTTGGCTCGAAGCCTAAAGCCTCCATTCCCAAGACCATCTCCGCGGCGTCGATGTCTCCATCGGTAAACTCGTCATAGAATGTTTCAAAAGCCA
>CAYPED010000095.1:0-4004 GCA_964409745.1 uncultured Staphylococcaceae bacterium
TTCGCTGTCTTGAAGGAAGGGATGCTTGAGTCCAGGATTTCCTCCGCCTCTTTGCCAAAGAAGCCGTCGTTATCGTCTATCGCGCATTTCTCGGAAGCCAAACGAAGGGAGAAAGTATAGGTCTTCTCGTTTTTATATCTAGCTAAGCTCATAAAGGTGGCGTTCAGCCTATATCTTCCGAAGGAAACATCGAGGATGGGATTGGCGAACGAGAATTGTTTTTCGGTAAGATTGGCTAATTGCCTTAAGAAGTCTCCAACTTCCTTTTTGGGGAAGTTCTTTTCATATAAGAAACGGCCTCCTTCGTTGGTAACGTAATAGATGTCCGCCCCATTGTAAGATATGTCGGTAACGCCCTCTTTTTCCAATAAAGGCCTCAAAAAGGAGCTTTCGATGAACTCTTTGGGTGGGTTATTCATTAACGTAGCCTTCTTTTATGGTCAAGGTGGTCTCGTTCTCATAAGTCCCGAACCAGGAAACCGGGCATTTGAATGTGACCGTTATGCCCGTGGGTTTATGCAGAGTGCCAAGTTTTATCTCGCTGAAGGCATCGAAATAGAAGTACTTAAGGCTATATTCATCATCCGTCCTCAAATAACGCTTCAGCCCTTCGTCAAAATGCTTTTTGGTTAGCTTCTCGAATTGCTCACGATCGAAATAGGGTTTGGATTGAACGCCGTTTACGGTTTCAGGGATAACCACCGATATCTCGGCGATGGCCTTTCCAAAAGAGGTAAAGGTTCTCGCCACACCAGAATAGGAAAAAGATAAAGAGAAGGTCGCCGTTGAAAGGATGAAAGCTAAAGTCGTGAGCAAGAAATTGAGCATCAGCTAACCTCCACGCACCAATTAGAGTTACGACAACTACCAAAGAAATCCGCGCCCTTTTCCAAATCAAACTCATAGAAATAAGAGCCTAGATTGCTCGAACTGTTTTCGATACGGCAATGATAGATGGGGAATTTATCCGAACTCTTCGGCAAAGGCAGATTCTCTGAATAAGCCTCCGCCCCTTTGCCCATGTCGTAACCGAAAACCGTCTCATCCAAAATCGGCCAATAATAGCCATCATCATCTTTCGTCAGTTTCAAAGGAACTTCGATGGATTTTTCATCTTGGGACAAAGTCCCACCATGTCCTAATAAAGGGTCAAAATCCATGAAATTGTCGCCTGAAATGACCAAGGTCAGATTGTTGTCTTCCTCTATCATCGATGTGTGGCCATTGTTGTTATAGAAATCCAATTTTATGTGGTCTAAAGGAATAATTCCCCTGGCATCGCTTTTGATGCTCTCTTTGTAGTTGATGATATCCACCGCTGGTTGGCGTTTCACAAACTTTCCTAGGTTGCTGACATCGATATAGGTATCTCCATATAAAGTTCCTTGCTCGCCTAAGTTCCGATTGGTGAGATCTAGTTTCTCAATCAAATCGATTTCTTCTGTTGAAGAAGTTCCGCCTAAGATGTCATAGTCGATGAAACTAAGTTTGTTTTCGTGACAAACGTATTTGTAAGGAACCGTGATATCGAAAACGAATTCTTGGCCACCAACTCCAGATACCGTTTGGTTATTCAAAGGGAAATATTGATAATAAGTCCCGTCTTTTTCATAAGTAGAGGTCTCGCTGTCCCAACCAATGGTTAAACGATGGGCCCCATTCGACCATAAGGTGTATTTGATTTGCATCGTATATGGGTTCTTCCAAGTAAAGGGATTCAAGGTGAAGTTGGAAAAATAGCCCAAAGAACCACCGATATCTATCCTTCTCGGAGTCATGCTTGGGGTTGAGGAAGTAAGCAAAAGAAGAGTTAGAGGAAATAAGATTGGTTTAATCATTCTCGCTAGGCGGCGCGAAAATGGGAATCAACTCTTTTCAAAGTCTCAATGCATAGGCGTTTGTAGTCATCTTCTTTAAGAAGATAGTTCATCCACCAGAACGGAAAGTAACGGCCATGTTCCAAGACTTGGCAGATGAATATCTTCGATTGAAGCTCATCCAATTCCAAATAAAAGTCGATGATGTCCATCAAGAACTTGGCTTGGATGGAACCCTTCGAAGATAGATAATCATAATCTATGTCAAAGACATGGGTGTCTGGGGACATTCCTATATGTATCAATGATTGCCTATACAAAGCGCCTAAAAGCAGCGAACGATCCTTTAAGCTGAGATCTACGAATTCGATTTCGATTCCCATCTTGCTGACTCCTTTCGCTTACGGATAGACAATTACCACCTACATCTTACCAACTTTTTATCAAATTTAGGCAGAATGCACATATAATATTAACCATGATTATCTTAGTCGGCGCCTCAGCCTCAGGAAAAACCGAAGCCGCCAAGGAACTTGGACGTCTTTTTTCTATTAAAAAAGCCGTCACCACCACTACCAGGGAAATGAGAGTCGGCGAAAAAGACGGAGTCGATTATTTCTTCGTCTCCAAAGAAGAATTCCTTAAGAGAGTTAAAGAAGATAAGTTCGTCGAGAACGCTTCATATGCTGGAAACTACTATGGATGCGGCAAGGACCAAGTCGCCAACGACAAGGTTTTGATCGTCGAGCCAAACGGATTGCATTCTTTCTTAGCTTTGAACGACCCTAACATCGTTTCTTTCTTCATCGATGTCAACGAAGATGTCCGTGCCGAAAGAATGAAACTCAGAGGCGATAAAGAGAAAGACATCAAGAACCGTCTCGAAAGCGATAGGGAACGTTTCTCCAAAGAAAGCGTCGGTCAAGTCGACCACGTGATTGACGCTAATAAATTAAGCATTAAAGAAGTCGCGACTTTGATTTACGACTTATATAAGAAAAGCCTCTCAATGAGAGGCTAGTTCTTCTTTATCTTTCTGCGAGGATGGTATTTGACCGTCGCGGAGATGACATGATAATTCTCGACCTTGGTTACATAGAGGTCGATTTTTTCATATGTGAAGTGGTCTCCGACTTCCGGGAACCTTCCTAGTTTATCGGTAATCCAGCCAGAGACGGTCGCGTAGTCATCGTCCAACTTCTCATCTTTCAAATCGAAGAAGTCGAAGAAGTCGTCCACCGACATCTCGGCACGGACGAGATAGACGTTGCGTTTCTGACCTTTGACGATGTCGTCCGAGACTTTATCTTGCTCATCCCACATCTCGCCGACTAATTCTTCGAGAATGTCTTCCAAGGTCAATATGCCTTCGGTTCCGCCGAACTCATCGCGAATCAAACAGATATGATTCTTGTTCTTCTTCATGATAGCTAAAGCGGAGCTGATTTCCATGGTCCTAGGAACTGAGACGATTGGGATGATGTAGTCTTTGACATCGAACTTCTTGCCAGAGACGATGGCCCTTAAAACCGTCTTAGCTTGTATATAACCCACTATTTTGTCCAATCCGCCCTTGCAAACCGGGATTCTAGAATGGACAAACGCGTTCTTATCTTTGATGAAATCCTGGAAGGAATTATTTAAGTCATAAGCAAAGATTTTGACTCTTGGAGTCATGATCTCGTAACAGGAAGTATCTTTGAAATCGATGGAATTCTGAATGATTTCCGACTGATTTTCGTCGATTAAGCCTTCATCTAAAATCTCATCGACCATGACTTCCAATTCTTCATCGGATGCGACGTCTTCTTCTTTGTCTTTCTTGTCCACCAAAGGCTTGGCCATCTTCTGAGTTAGCCAGTTAATTGGCCAAACAAATGGGAAGAAGATGACTTTGTTGATGTTCATGAACCAAACGAAAGCTTTAGCCGATTTAACAGGGTTCTTTCTGGCTAAGGTCTTTGGCAAGATCTCACCGAAGATAAGGATGATGGATATAGACACAATCGAGGTGATCAATGACGAAATGTCATCAGAAGAGAAGACACCGGCAAAGATTTTCACGCCGATAACAGCCGCCAAAGAGGAAGCCAAGATATTGACGAAGTCGTTGCCGAACAAGATGGTGGCGATGGTGAAGTCGAAGTTATCTACCAATTTCAAAGCAGCGGCGGCTTTCTTATTGCC
>CAYPED010000096.1:0-3919 GCA_964409745.1 uncultured Staphylococcaceae bacterium
GTTGAAACCATAATCCTTCGTGTACCAATAATTGATTTTGTATCCAGCGGTCGGATCGACATCTGGTGGGGTGATTTTCGAACCGCTTAAAACATTGTTTTCGGTATGAACGATATTCTCGCCGATATAGAAATTGACGGTGTATTTGGTTTTATCAACAACCACCACATCGGTAGTTATCGTATTTCCATCGCTCATCTTGCATACGAGATAGCCGGCATCGTTAATATAAATGCTAGCAATTGTAGCGCCGGTATTGCCTTTGATGTTTCCGGTTAGATTCCATTTTGTTCCTTTGGAATAAAGGTCTCCGGTTGAAGTGTCGACATAAATGTCGCCTTCAACGCCTAAGTCTTCGGAAGGGGCTCCGCTACCAGTATAGATCTTGCTGCCGTCAACACCGTCTTTTCCTGGCTCGCCGGTGTCGCCCTTAGGTCCGGTTTCTCCGGTATCGCCTTTGTCGCCTTTTTCAGGTTCGGCGCCACAAGAAGTCAGCAACGAAAAGAGCGAGATAATCGCGAAAATCGTTTGTTTAGTTTTCATAGGTGTCTCCTTTGCTCAGTTATTTATTCTTCCTTATCGGAATTTTCTTCTTCGTTTTCTTTTTCTTCTGGTTTTTCTGGGTGAGCTTCGGTCCAGAAGGAATAATCGGTGAAGTCCCAATCTGGGTGACGTTCGTGAACGAATTCCACCGCTTCGAGGAGGGCCTTCTTTTCGATATCTTTGTATTCTTTGGCTACTTTACGGAGTTTGCCTTGGATATTATCTAATCCGGTCTTGGTTTCAGATTCGGATTCAGAGATGATGCCATTGGCAAGGACATAAGCTCTGATAGCCTGAATGGAGTTAAGTTGAGAAATCTTCTTTTTGTCTTCCATCGACATGTTGATGAAGAACTCGTTGGCCTCTTCTTGAGGCTTGCTCATGATGATGGCGGACAACTTCTGAGCCAAGGCCTTCGAATAAGTGGCGGTAGAAACCTTTTTCTTAGCGTTCAAAGTCTTATCGGAGATTTCGATGACCTTGTCGTATTCATGATTGGCTAAAGCCTGATACAACGAAACATCGTTGACGGCCGCGGTGAATTCGGTGACATCATCATAGATTTTCAAAGCAGGAGCTTCTTGACCTTTAGAAATCAAATAGGTGCCTAAAATCCAAGAATTGTAGGCCTCCCTATTCGTTTTGTTATTCAAAATCATCATCAAATAGCCGTCGTTCTTGCCATCTAAAGCAGCCGGGAAGATGTCATAGAAGAGAATCATGACATCGATGGTAAGGAAAATTTCACCAGCGATTTTTAACCAGATAAGGTCAGAGCTGATAACCGTTCCGACCACAATCAAAACGATGGAGATGAGGATGAATAAGAATAATCCGGATAGGCCCCACCAAATGGCTTTCTTTGGGTTGCTCTTTTCAACGTCTTCTGGTACGGCGTAAGTCTCACCAGTCAAACCATCGAATTCCTTTAAAACGAATTTCTTCTTACCGTTGTCTTTAACAACGTAGCCCATGCCGAGAACAATCCATTTGACGACCTTGTATTTGCCAAGCTTGGCCCCGATAAGATGACCAAGTTCCAATAGCAAGGAGGAAATCAAGATTCCAACGACGATGGAAAGAACGCAGATTACGGCTGGATGGAGAGGAAGCTCTCTAGCCGCCATGAAGTCCGGTCTGACGACGATGATGCCAACGACAACCGCGATGGCGATAATCACCAAGTATACGAAGTAACCAAGGGATTCATTTCTTTTCATAAATTCTCCTTATTCAAACAATGTTCGTAAATCTTTCTAACACCCGCTTTATCTAATGGATAAGGGGCTAAGCCAATCTTTCTGGTGTCGTTCTTGGTAGCAAGGTCGCAAATATGATCTAAATCTTCTTCCTTAATACCGAGCTCAGCTAAGCTAGTTGGCATGCCAAGTTCTTCAATGAACTCTTGCATCGCATGAATATGCATCTTCGCGGCCAGAATGTCATCATTTTCTTTTATATCGAACAGATAACGTCCCGAAGCAGCAAGCTTTGGAGCCATCTCATTAAGATAGGCTTTAGACCAGCCGAGGTAACAAACTCCGATGCCTGCCCCGTGGGTAATCTTCGGATCAAAGGCGGATAAGGCGTGCTCCGCCCCGTGGCAGACCATCGAATTCTTCTTGGCTAGGTAAGTTAATCCGTTGTGGGCATAGCCAGATAAGACCATCAATGATCCTCTGGCATCATAGTTATTAGGATCCTTATTGACAATCTT
Source organism: uncultured Staphylococcaceae bacterium (assembly GCA_964409745.1). Classification (GTDB taxonomy): domain Bacteria; phylum Bacillota_I; class Bacilli_A; order RFN20; family CAG-826; genus UBA4951. The sequence goes on from CAYPED010000096.1 coordinate 2,261, forward strand.
CGCGGCTTTGATGATTTCCTTGATGACCGCCAAAGCTAAAGAATCGCAGAATTGAAGGTCGCTAGAAGGGCACATATATCTCTCTAACGAATGGCTGATCATATCAATGACACCTGCCCCAGTTTGATATCTCGGGCAGGAATAGGTCAGCTCTGGATTCTCAACCACGAACAACGGTCTAACGACATCGTTATGAAAACCGGACTTAATCTGTTTGGCCTCATCGGAAATAACACAGGAGTCGCTTAATTCCGAGCCAGCCGCCGCGATGGTAAGGATAACGCCAATAGGCATAGCTTTATTTGGAACAGCTTTACCAATGTTGAAATCCATTACATCTCCATCGTAATAAACGTTACAAGCAATGGATTTAGCGGTATCGATAGCGGACCCGCCGCCAACGGCCAAGATAAAGTCGCACTTGTTCTCTGAAACCATCTCTTTGCCGGCTTCAACCAAGTCTCTGGTTGGGTTTGGCTGAACGCCACCCAATTCAAAATAGTCGAGTTCCGCTTCTTCGAGAGAGGTTCTAACTCTGTCGATAAGTCCTGATTTCAAAGCGTGTTTCCCGCCATAAACGAGAAGGACTCTCTTATAGCCGTACGATTTGATGTAAGAACCGACTTTGTTTTCTTTGTCTTTGCCATAGAAGATTTTGGTCGGCGAAACGAAATTGAAATCAATCATGCTTTTTTGGTCCTTTCTTCATAGATGGCTTTGATTAAGCCAGGGAGAACATTGTTGTCCGAGGCGGTGATGAAGTGTTTCATTGTCTTCTCGAATCTGATTGGGGACACCAAGGTGTTCTTCAGCCAGTGGGAATATTCTTGAGAGACGAAACGGCCATAACGTCTAGCCAGAGTTCTGTTCTCTTCCTTGCTTAGCTTATATTTATCGGTCGCTAGGAAGATGGAGAAAATCTTCATCATGATTTTGCCATAGATGAAGTCATCGACGAATTCCGAGGCCGAAGAGCCATAGGCGCTTCTTAAGAAGACGAAATTGTCTTTGTAGTATTTCAAAACGGCCAACAAGGCTTCATCCACCGTTTTGGCGGTATCTAATCCTTTGATTTCTTCCGAGAGGAAGATGGCAGTCAAAAGATCATAGATATCCTGATAATGGTAATAGAAGGTCTGACGATGGATTTTGCAGGTCTCGCAAAGCTTGGTGACGTTAATTTCCGATAACGGCTTATCAGACATCGCATCCCTTAGGGCTTTTTTAAGTTTAGCTTCGGTTGTCATAGATCCTCCTTATAGTATTCAACGGCGATTTGAGCGCCTAATTTGGCGTTATTCAAGACCAAGGAGATGTTGGTCTCTAAAGAATCTCCGCCAGTCAATTCAACGATTCTCTTAAGCAAGAACGGAGTGGATTCCTTGCCAACGATATGTTGTTCTTCGGCTTCTTTGACCGCTTGATCGATATATTTATCAATCACTTCGTGCGGCATGGCCAATTCTTCTGGGCACGGATTGGAAATAAGGATGCCTCCCTTGAGTTTCATTTCTTCTTTGGCGTGAACGATGTCGGCGGCTTCTTTTGGTTCGTTGAACACTCCGTCGACTGGATAGCCAGAGTCAACGCAATAGAAATTGGCAAAATGTGGTGCTTTATAAGATAAGACAGTAACCCCATTGGTCTCTAAGACCTCCA
>CAYPED010000097.1:0-3885 GCA_964409745.1 uncultured Staphylococcaceae bacterium
CTCGACCTCTCTTACGAGACCGAAAGCGAAGAAGCCTCCATCTATAAGTTCGCTAAAGAAGGACTCAATGACACTGCCAATTTGTCCCTCAACGCCAACGTTGATGCCAACGGCATGAAATTGAACGCCTTAGATGCCGGTTTGGTCTTCTCTCATGAATCCAACGGCAATACCTCCAGCCAGAACTTATCTGCTACTTATTATGGCGCTGACGAGAACAAGGACATGTACATCAATTTGAACAACACCTTGCTTGCCAAGACCAATAAGACCATGTTGGACGAAGTGGTTGGCTCCATCAAAGACGCCATGAAGAGTGACACCGTCACCGAATCTGGCGAAGCTTCCGAAGAGCAAAAGACCGAAGAACAGGTCACTAAGACCGAAGGCGCGATTGCTCAGGCTATCCAAGCTGTCAAAGACAGCAAGTTCATGAAAGGCTTGGACAATGGCGTTTATGATTCCGCTTTGGACTTCATCAAATCCATCACCGTCACCGACAATAAGATTGAAATTGTCCTCTCTCTCGAACCTATTGGTATTGAAACCGGCGCTACTGATGGCAAAGACGTCGTTATCACCATCAGCGAAGACAAAGATGTCGCCGACGATCCATTGCTCAATATCCAATTAAATAAGATTAAGTTCGCTTCCTTCACCGTCGATGGTGCCTTAAACGTCATCGATTACACCGAAGTCGCTGAACCAACTAATAAAGAAGCCTATCAGGAAATGTCCCATTTAAAGGGCACGACCGATCAAATCTTAGATATCGTCGATGCCAAGGCTGCTACCTTGACCTTAGGCGGTGGCTTCAAGTTCGCTTCTGAATCCGATGTCGCCATCGATTTGGATGGCAAGGTTGCCTTAGACGCTTCTACCAAGAACGATTTGAAGGCTGGCGTTTCCATCGATGTCAAAGAGACCGAAGAAAAATTCGTCCAGCATCATAACATCAAAGCCGATGTCGCTCAGGAAGATGCCGAAGTCGAAAACGAAGACGGCACCACCTCCACTGAACGTGATACCCGTGTCTTCTTCACTTATGACTCCATCAATCCAGATGATATGAGTGAAACCCATACCAATCCAAAGACCTCTGATCCTATTAAGGGAACGATGTCGGTTGGCTACGCTATGGATACCGTCGAAGATATCATCGACTGGGCCACCAATAGCTTAGACAACAGATTCAGCCGTATCTCCCGCGCTATGAGCAAGCCAGGCGAGAACGCCCTCATTAACGATTTGACTGATGGCGAATACTTCTCCTTAGCCGGACTTCGCGTCATTAAATCCTTCACTACCTCTTCCGATAAGGATGTCATCGTCATCAACGCTGATTCCTTAGGCTTGGATCAGGACATCACCTTGACCATCAACTTCAATGATGATGCCTCCATCAAGTCCATCGATGTCGCCGCTGACTTCGATACCAATGGCAAAGCCTTGAACCTCTCCATCGGTTTGGATAAGGGCGCTGACGAAGCTAACCTCCAGACCTTGGAAGACCATACCGCTGATAACTATTGCGACTACAATTCTGTTGTTGATCTTGCCAACTACGCCGTCAGCACCACGACCGTCGGAGCCATCAAAGAAAATGGCCATGGTCAGACTACCTTAGGCTTAGAAGCCAACGTTGATATTGCCTTAGGCAATTATCAATTCAACGCCTTAACCTTAGATGGTGCTGTCTCTATCGATGGCGCCCAGTTACAGGCCGCTGTTAACCTCAATGACATCCCAACCATCAAAGGCTTGAACGCTCCAGAAAGCGACAAGTACTTCCGTGGTCAGGAATACGAAGGCAGCAGAGACGCTTCCTTCTACTACTACGCCGATGGTCTTGAGACCAACGACGAAGTCATGATGACTAGAGATTCCAGCTATGGCAAACTCCGTAACGTCAAGGATTCCGTCCGTATGTCGGGCGACACCTTCTCCGATGATGTCGGTGGTTGGTTGCTCCAGTACTTCCTCGGTGTTGATTCCTCCTTATTAGAAAAGGATGAGACCACCAGCGAAGATGCCGCTGAGACCACTACTGAGAAGTCTTACGGCTTGCCACTTGAAAAGGCTATCCATGTCATGGATGTCTTCTCCGGCATCAAAGTCGAAAACGACGCCAACTCTACTTCTAAAAAGTATTACGTCGTCGACCTTGACCTTGCCAACCTCGGATTTGGCTTCTTAGGAACTACTTCCCTTAAGATTGGTGCTGATACCGTTACCGACACCGAAGGCAATACCTTCAAGACCTTGACTGGCTTGAATGTTGAAGTCAATCTCGCCCTCGCTGGCAAGTTGAAAGTCGCTAAGGCTATCGTTGACCTTTCCATCACCAATGTTGCCGATGGATCTTATAAGAACATCTGGAACGCCACTGAGCAGGAAGGCTATTTCACCTACTTCTGCCCGACTGTCGTTATCGATGGCAATAAGGTCTATGGCGATGCCACCAATTACGGCTATGTCTCCAATGACGGAACCTATAACCGCAACTACGTCATCACCGAAACCGGCAAAGCTGGTAACTACTACGCCTAATTTCTATTAACCACATCAAGGGGTGCCTCTTTTAGGGGCACCCCCCTACTTAAAAGATCATGAAGAAAGTAAATAACTTAAAACAGAACGCTCGTTTAGCTACCATCGTAGCGTCTTTGTTGCTTTCTTCATGCTCTTTTTATTACGCGCCCGAGTACACGAAGAATACTAATACCACGGGCGGTGACAATAGTTCCTCTTATATCCAAAACGATGGAGATAACCGCCAGCGTTTCTTATCTTCCTTAGCTAGCACCGCCAGAGATGGCTTCAGCTTCACCATCGATGAAGCCGAATGCTTGTTGGGCAAGAACTTCAATAACGTCTTATCCATCAAAGAACCTTATAAAGCCTCTGGCCAATTCATCGTGAATGGCTTATCGCTTCATCAGGTTGAATTCGACGTTAATATCCCTATCGATTACAACGGCCTTGTCCGCGGCTTAGAACTCACCTTATCGGATGAGAACCTTTATATGGCTATCTACAACAAGGACAATGAAGAATCCTATGACTTCAAATATCGAGTCAGCATTGCCCCGTATGACACCGTGAATGAGAATGGGGAGTCTACCGATTCCACGACCGGTGGCATCTATCAATATGAATACGGCGATTTGGACTGGGTTATCGATGATATCCTCGAATCCTTATCCGACAAGTTCTTGCACGTTAACGACGAGAATAAGAAATCTAGTTTTACTTTTGACACCCAAGCCGTTCTTGATTCCTTGGAGAACATGGAAGAAGGAACTTTGGATGGCAACCCATATTTCATTTGGAACCTGCCTATCGGCGATAAGACCTTTAATTTAGGCTTAAGAGCCGATAAGACCTCTTATGTATGGACGGGGGTTGATTTCCCAAGCAAAGTCCAAGGTGGTTATTACGAGATCTCCTCCGATACCAAGATCAAGGCTTCTATCTCCCTTGATAGCGGTAATGAGGTCGTTAATATCTCCGCCCCAAGCGATGCTGATGGATATACCAGTTTGGTCGATTCCATGGCTATTTGGGATAAGGTCATCGATTATGCCAACGCCCAGAAGTTCTCGGTCGTTACCCGTGGCGATGGTTTGTTATTGAAACACCAGGAAGACGCTTATGAAGGCGATGGTGTTTTCTTCGATACCACGGAAATCAACGAACAGGCTTATTTATCCTTAAGGGCCGACATCGATGTTACCGACAATAATCTTCAGTCTATCTACGCCGATATCGATTATGAGTTCGGTGGCTTGCATCAAATCATCAACGGAATGATTAACGGCTCGGCGACCGATGCTTATGATGAAGTGTACGCTGCCATCAATGATTTGCAGAAAGCCAAGACTT
>CAYPED010000098.1:0-3885 GCA_964409745.1 uncultured Staphylococcaceae bacterium
GCTCAATGAAACGCTGGGTCAGGAAATACGCCGAATCCATCTTGGAACAATTCAATAACCCAGACCACGAATTGGTCTTCATCACCTATTCTTCTTGCGAAGATCAAGAAGTCCTCGATGACACTTATAACCTCCTTAAGGAACATGGATTCAAGGATATTCGCTTCACCCGTTCCGGCGGAACCGTCAGCTGCCACTGCGGCCCTCATTGCTTAGGCGTTCTCTATATGAACGATGGCGATCACCCAGTGACTAAGAAAGAATAACCGATAGCATCTTGCTAAATAGTTATTCACCCTATAGAATATAGGGCGTGGATGATCCTATATAGGCTCCGCGACAACTTAACTCTTTAAGAGTGGCTGTGGCCACTCTTTTGTTTAAAAGGGGGACAAATGGAAGTCGTTAAAACCATAAAAGAACTATTAGACAAGCCAATAGAAGAACTCGGCTACGAGATAGCCAAGGTCAATCTGAAATCTTCGAAAACGGGATTAACCCTGGAGATATCGATTGACCGCGATGATCCTATCTCTCTCGATGACATCGTCATCGTCTCCGAGAAGATCAACGAGATATTGGATAAGGCCGACCCCATCGAAGCCGCCTACACCTTGGATGTGTCATCCCTAGGTGCCGAAAAGCCGATAAAAATAGAAAGACTCAATCACTACATCGGCAAGTACGTAAACGTCCACATTATTAACCCCATCGCTGGCAAAAACGTCATCGAAGGGGACCTCATCGAATCCAACGATGAGAAAACCATCATCTCCTATCGCGAGAAAACCCGCGTGAAGAAAGTCGAGATTCCGACCAAGGACATCGACAAAGCAAGATTAGCCATCAAATTCTAAAAAAGAGGAAATAAATCATGGATATCTCCGGAATGAAAGAAGCAATCAAAGAGATTGCCGAAAGCAAAGGCTTAAGCGAAGAAGTCGTCGTTGAAGCCATCAAAGAAGCCCTTAGAAAGGCTTATCTCAAATCCTTGGGCGTTATGAACGCCGAGGACGCCAACATCGAAGTTGATTTCGATTTGGAAAAAGGAATCGTCGCCTGCCGACAATTAAAGAAAGTCGTTAAGGAAGTCAATGACGATTTCTTAGAAATCGACATCGAAGAAGCCAACGAGAACGTCAAGAAAAAGAAAGACATGTACAAGGAAGGCGATTGGTATCCAATCGAATACCCGGCCGACGAGATGAAGAAGATGTTCATCAAGAACGTCGCTGGCAATTTGAATTCCATTCTTCGTCAAGCCGAACGCTTGGCTTTATACGATGTCTACAAAGACCATATCGGCGAGATGATCACCGGCACCGTCGAGAAATGCGATGATCGTTCCTGCACCGTCAACATCGGCCGCGCTTCGGTCGAATTGACCAGAAGAGACATGATCGGCGACGAATTCTTTAAAGTCGGCGACCCAATCAAGGTCTACATCCAAGAAGTCAAGAGCGTCAACAAAGACGATAAATCCGCCCAGAAAGGACCAATGATCGAAGTCACCCGTTCTTCCGAAGGCTTCCTTAAGCGTCTCTTCGAAGAAGAAATCCATGAAATCTTCGAAGGCACCGTCGTTATCAAAGGCATCGCCCGTGAAGCTGGCAACCGTTCCAAGGTCGCCGTCTATTCCCGCGTCGAAGACATCGATGCGACCGGCGCTTGCATCGGCTCTGGTGGTTCCCGTATCCAAAAGATTGTCAATCAGTTAGGCAACAGCGCCAAAGACAGAGAGAAGATCGACGTCATCTCTTGGTCTGCTAACCCAGGCTTATACATCGCCGAAGCCCTTCGCCCAGCCAATGTCATCGGCGTCGCCCTTGAAGAAGCGGAAGAAGGCCAAAAGCCATCCGCGACCGCCATTGTCAAAGACGGTCAGCTCTCCCTTGCCATCGGCAAGAAAGGCGCCAATGCCCGCTTAGCCAACAAACTCACTGGCTGGAACATCGATATCGTCGAGGAATCCATCGCCAATGAAGACCAAATCGAATACGTCTCCGTCGAGGATCTCCGTCGCGAAGCCGAAGAAGAAACCCGCATCGCCGAACGTGCTTTGGAAGCCCAGAAGATCGCCGCTCAGAAAGCCGCCAGCGTGGCTCCAAGCGATATCACCTTCTCTGAACAGCCAGTGGTGAGCGAAGAAGAGGTCGAAGAAGCTCCTATCGAAGAAACCAAGGTTGAAGAAAAGGTTATCGAAGAAGCTCCAAAGGCCGAAGAAAAACTCGAAGAGAAGAAACCGGTCGCCCCAACCATCAAGGTTAAGACCACCACTACCTTGGAAGACCTCGAATCCATGGTCGAACAGGCCAAGAACAAGCCAGTCAAGAACGACAAGAAGTCCAAACGCCCAAGAAAGATCACCGAGGAAGAAGTCGAACACGCCAAACCAGCCGAGACTCCTGCCACCAAGGCCCCAGCCTTCACCATGCCTATCTATTCCGACGAGGAAATCGCCGAAATCGAAGCCGAAGAGAAGGAAATGGATAACTACGACGATTACGACGAAATCGACGATACTTACGACGATTATTACGAGGAATAAGAATGAGAATCACCCCAGAGAGAATGGATATCGTAACCAGGGTTTCCTATCCCAAGGACTCCCTTCTTCGCTTTCTCCGTATCGATGGGGTTCTTATCTTCGATAAAAACCAAGATAAACTAGGAAGAGGCATTTATGTCTCTCCTAATTCCTTAAATGATCCGAGAATCGAGAAATGCTTCTCCAGAGCCTTCCGTACCAACATCACCAAAGAGATGATCAAGGAGGCTTTAAATGGATAAGACATTAGGGTTCATCGGAATCTTGAACAGAGGCCGAAAAGTCCTTATTGGGGAATCGGCCTACTATGGCATCCTAGACGGTCATTATGCCTTCTTGGCACGTGATTGCTCCGAGAATACCAAAAAGGCCGCCTACAAGGCCTTGAAGAAAAACGATATCCCGGTTGATAAGACCTATTCCAAAAAGGAATTGGGCTCCTCAATCGGTTACGAAGAAGTCAGTTTCCTTATCATAACTGATAGGAAAGCGGCTAAAAAACTAATCGCGGAAAAGGAGGAAAGTAAATGAGCAATAACAACAAACCAAACTATAACGGCAAGAAGAACAACCAACACCAACAAAAACGTGTTGAGAATTTCTCTTCCCAGCGTGGCCCGAAGAAAGAAGAATTCGCCAAGGTCAACGGAGGTGTCTTCACCTACACCAAACCAGTGACCGTCGCCGAACTCTCCAAAGCCATCAACGTTCCTGTCACCGCCATCATCAAATATCTTTTCATGCAAGGGACGATGGTTACCATCAACCAAATCTTGGACGATGAAACCATCGGCACCATCTGTTTGGAATTCGGTTATGACTTCAAAAAGGAAAAGCTAGTCGACGCCGAGCATTTCGAAGAACTCGAAATCGTCGACGATCCAAAGGATCTCAAACCTCGTCCATGTGTCGTCACCATCATGGGACACGTTGACCATGGCAAGACCACTCTCATCGACTACATCCGCAAATCCTCCATCACCGCCAAAGAAGCCGGTGGCATCACCCAGGCCATCGGTGCTTACCAAAAAGAATACAAGGGTCAGAAAATCACCATCATCGACACCCCGGGACACTCTGCCTTCACCGCGATGCGTGCTCGTGGCGCCCAAGTCACCGACATCGTCGTCTTGGTCGTCGCCGCCGACGATGGCGTCATGCCTCAGACCATCGAGGCCATCAACCACGCCAAAGCCGCCAAGTCCGAAATCATCGTCGCCATCAATAAGATGGACAAACCTGGCGCTAACCCTAATAAGGTTAAAGAAGAACTCATGCAGCATGACTTGATCGCCGAAGATTACGGCGGCGATATCATCTGCGTCCCAATCTCCGCC
>CAYPED010000099.1:0-3853 GCA_964409745.1 uncultured Staphylococcaceae bacterium
TGTCTCTATCGTTGCTGCCCTTATTCAAGACACCCCGATAATCATTCTCGATGAGCCAACATCTGCTTTGGATTTGGCCAATCAATCTTTGGTCCTTAACGTACTTAAAGGCATTGCTAACGAAGGCAAAACCATCATTCTTTCCTCTCATAATCCGAATCACGCTTTGTATTTAGACGCCAATGTCTTCTTATTAAAGAACGGCAAATTGATGAAGGAAGGACCATCTTCATCCATCATCAACAAAGAGACTTTGTCTGATATCTACGGGAACAATGTTTGCTATTCCAAAGATTTGGAATACGAAGAAATATCGTTTAAATAACCACGATTAGATCGTCGTTTGAAAAAGAGCAGCAAATAATGCTGCCCTTTATTTATCAAATTAATGTTACAAGCTACATGGCTTGACCATTGATCGTAATGTCATTTTATTACTCGTCTTCAGAAACGCTGATGGTTACGTTCTCTATGGTATTGTCCATTACGGTCGCGGTGGATGATTTCTCGCCAACATCCTGGTTAACGTGATATTCGTCGTCGGTTTGGTAGTTTTTGTAGTTATGGGCTCTATGATTGATGATGGTAACGTCTTTCGCGCTGTTGTCTTTGACGACTGGGTTTGAAGCGTTAGCAATGCCAACCAAACTACCCACATCACGATATCCTTCGATAACGGTGTTTTCGACCTTGCAGCCGGTGACGGAGGCATTAGGCTCGCCAGAAAGATAACCGGCAAAGGCCCCGGCCTTATCGCCATCGTTGTAGCCGCCATTACCTTGATTTTCGGCTGGATCCCACCAAGTAGCGGCAACAATCTTTGAATTCGTGACTTCGCAGTTGCTGATTTTGGCGCACATAGCATGCCCGGCGATAGCGGCAACGCGGTTGACGCCTTTAACATAGGCTTTATCAAGCTTCACGTTCTTGATGATGTTCCCTGTCGAGTAGCTAAACATTCCGACGTCCTTATCTAAGGTGTCGACGGTCAAATTGGATATGGTCTTATAATTTCCGTCGAAAACGCGTTCATCGTTGCTATTGAAAACAATCGGCGTCCATTTAACGCCTTCTAAATCGACATCGTCCATCAAGGTGAATGTCGTATAGTCCTTCAAAGGCGCTTCAGTCCATCCCTTGGTATTCGTCAACTTCGCGAAGGTAATCAAGTCAAAGGCGTTATATAAGCAAAGTTCGTTGTCTTCGGCTTCTTCAATGGAGGCGTTGCCCTGATAGGCCTCGACGGCGTAGCTGATCTTGGTGCTCTTGCCTTGATATTCATTCCCGGCGTCGCTCGGCAATTCGATGACGACATGGATTGTTTCCTCAGCCGAGTTAACAGCCAAAGCCTCTAGTTTAGAGACGGAGGTGAAGCCATAGAAGACTTCTTCACCTATAGAGACCTTCAATCCGCTGAATAAGCCATTGTCCTCAGTGGTCTTAATTATGGTGCGATACTGAACGGCGACATCCGAATTATTGGCGACTTTGATATCGAATTCGACCTTGTCGCCCGGGGTCATCTTGTCCAAGACGAGCTCGTTGTTCTCGATCTTGGCGGTTCCGCCGTTGGTGAAGACGCCGGCTTCGGCGGTTGGTTCAACCGAATCGCTAGCGGCATCGCCAGTCAATTCGATGCCAGAATAGGTCTTGAGGTCATCTAAGGTTGCGACCACGCTGACCTTACCGGCGGTGACGGCGATGTTGGTCTTGGACTCAGAGGTGAATAAGGCATAAGTGGAGCCGACCACGACCGCTCCGGCGGCGGCGATGGCCGCCAATGAGGTGATGATGATATTTCGTTTGCTAGATTTTTTCATATATGTTCTTTCATTTGTTATTGGTTTTTGTTTTTGCGACATCGGTGCCTACGGCAGCCCTTTTAGCCTAGGCCCAGCAATCAGAGGCCTTTATGCTATCGAGGCTGCCGGATGGACACCGACCCAGTTGTGTCTTTAAGACACGCTAGGGATGTTGATTTCGAGCGTGCGTCCATCAACGGCGGTGGCGACGTTGCCGCTCACGACCATGCTCTTAGGCGCGGTGCCGAACTTGATGTAATCGGTATCGGCGCCTTTGTAGTTGCTGATGGTGTTGTTCAAAAGATAGAGATCGATCTCGCCGGCATTGGCGATGCGGATGAAACGCTCGGTGCCGCCATCGGAGGTATTGCCGCTGATGACGAGCTTGCCTATGACGTCTTGCATGAATCCGCCTTGGCTGATGTTGATGTCCCTGCTCTTGATGTTCTTGAAGAGATTATCGCGGATGGTGAGGTTCTCGATGCCGTCGGCCTTGATAACGCGATCGGCTTCGATCTCGCAATTCTCGATGGTGAAGTTCTTATACTGGTATGGACCGGAGTCCTTATAGATATCAAGGAGCATGATGTCGCTGCCATCATGGGTCGGGACGGTCATCGTGCAACCATCGAAACGAAGTCCATCGATGGTGGTCGGGAAGCGGAAGTAGCTTTCGCTTCCTAAGGCCCCATCACGGGTATAATAAACCTTCTTGAACGCGGTCTTCTCACCGGTGAAATCGACATCCTGGATGGTCAGGTTCTCGATGGTGAAGAAGCTATAAAGCCTGCATTCAGGGGCGCTGTCGTTTCCGTTAGTGTTGGTGTTTTCCTCGTTGTAGATGATGTTGCCGGAGGTAACGGTCTCGCTGTCCTCGGCGTAGGCATATAAGCCATCCATGATCTCGATGTCATCGACCTTGGCGTTCTCGCTGCCGATGATGGTGACGTCCTTCAAGGTACGCATGTAAGTGACGTCGGTGCGACCAGGATGATAATCGTAGGTGATCTTCTCGCCATTCACGTGAATGGAGCCACCTCCAGCCGCTCCGGTGGAGTAGGCTTCGCTTCTCATACTCTGACGGAAATAAAGGGTTCCGTAGTCGCCTTCGCCCAAGATGATGGTGTCGCCATCATTGGCTTTGTCCAACGCGTTTTGCACCGTCGCAGGCGTGACGTTATAAACCCCATTGAAGGAGTTGCCCTGGATGGCCTCAACGGCGAAGACGATTTCGCACTTGGTGCCCTGATACAAATCAGTGGCATCGCTCGGGAGGGAGACGCTGACGGACAGCAATTTATCGGCTGAGCCAACCTCAAGGGCCTGATAGGCGGTCCTCTTGGAGAGGCTTCTTAGTAGCACATCATCGATTTTGATTTCCAAACCATCGAACAATCCTTCGTCGGTGGCACTTAGGATGGTGCGGTACATAGCGGCGACATCGCTCTCATTGGTGATTCTGATCTGGAATTCGACCTTATCGCCCGGAGTCATCTTATCGAGGGTCAAAGTGTTTCCATTGATGACGGCGGTTCCCCCATTGGTGAAGGTTCCTAAAACGGTGGTTTCTTTAACCACGTCGGTGGCTGGATCCCCGGTCAAATCGACGCCCGAGTAGGTCTTCAACCCTTCGATGGTGGCTTTGACGTCGACCTTACCGGCCGTGATGGCGATGTTGGTCTTACTCTCGCTAGTGAAGAGGGCGTATGTTCCGCCTGCCACGACCGCGACGCCCATTCCCATCGCCGCTACGGCTGATAGGACTAGGCTTCTTCTTTGTTTTTTGTTCATTCTTGTTCCTTTCGAAATTAATCTTTTTCAGTAAGCTGGATAGCTTCGACTTTAAGGTCGAAACTGGCTTTCTTTTCTTGGGCTTCGTTGTTATCTTCCGAATCATCGAAGCTAACCTTGATGGTGAAGTCCGTTCTGAAATCTCTCTTTTCCATAACGCCCGAGAATATTGGGCTATTCCCGAATTCCGACATCTTCTTTTCGACTTTGCCGTTGTCTCCGTAAGAGACGGTTACTCTAAGTTGAGAGAGAAGCTCGGC
>CAYPED010000100.1:0-3781 GCA_964409745.1 uncultured Staphylococcaceae bacterium
CTCGGTCATCGCCGGCTCGACTTACGCTTTGTTCACCAGCGAGTCCAAGACCAACGTCTCCATCAGCGCTGGTAAGGTTGCCGTTACTGCTACAATCGACAATCTCGCGGTCTATTCGCCTGCCTCCATTTCCACTGCTACCGGAAATGAAATCGTCGACGAGACCAACGCCGCAAACGTCGAAGCCAAGACCTTCGCTAACGGAGGAACGGCCAGCATCGAGGAAAACGTCCTCACTCTCGATAAGATGACTCCGGGCGACAAAGTCACTTTCGACATCAAAATCCACAATGACAGCGATGTTGCCGTCAAATATCGCACCGTTCTCAAAACTCTTGAGGACACTGGTTTGTTCGATGGCTTGAAGGTCATCATCAACGACGAAGAATTTGCTGATGAGATCGTCAAGTCCCAATATAAGTCCTATGCGGTCGGAGAAGATGATAAGACCATCTCCGTATCTCTTGAGTTGCCAACCAATGCCGGAAACGAATATCAAGGTGTTGGATGCAAGATTCAATTCGCCGTTGAAGCTGTCCAAGGCAACGCCGATGTTCGCCAGTATGAAGTCACCCCTGAGAACGCTCAAAAAGTCCTTGATGGCATCACCGGTGAGGCCACTGTCATTTTGACCGAGGGCGATTATTCCACCTTGTATTTAAGACAAAATCTTGATGTCTCAACCAGGAGAACCGATTTGGATGGAAGCAACGCTGCCTATCCTGGCTATTATAGAGAAATCAAAGATTTAAAGATCGTGGCCAAAGAGGGCGCAACTGTCACATGTGACGGCATCGAAGCCGAAGCCGGTCTTTTCTTCTGGTCCAGCGCTCCAGCTTCCAACCAAGAAGCGATGAACAGAGCCGATTCCGGATTCTTAAGCTATTTGTCTTTGGAAAATATCACCATTGAAGGCATTACCTTTGATAACCCAGAACAAATCGCCGTTCATCTCCGCGATAATGAGGCTAGCACTTCTAGTTCAACCATTTTAGTCGATGGTTTAACCGTCAAGAACTGTGTAGCTACCGGAAATAAGGAAAATAAGGATGTTCACTTCTTCTCTTTCGGGACTGGCTCGAACGACAAGCTCTTCACCGGCACCGAAAAGGTCGGCTATAACAATATCACCTTGGCTGGAAATAAGGTCTCCACTTACTATCAGCCAATCCATTCCAACAACAGCGTGGCCGTTCTCAATGGCTTAAAGGTCAGAAATAACACCTTCACCGATTGCGTTAATAACACCATGCAGTTATCCAATAAGGTTAACAAAGGTGCCTTCACCATCAAGGGCAACACCATTGTTAACATGGACGGTAGATTGTTCCGTATCGCCAGTGTTGATAGCGGTGCGAAGTTCGTCTTCAAAGACAATAAGATTGTTACACCAACCAAATATAATGACGAGAATGCCGAAGTGGTTAAAATCTCCGGCACTGCAGGTTACACCGTTTATGAAAGTGGCAACAATTGGAATGAGGGTTCTTATTCCGGTGGTACCTATATCTCTATGGGTGACACTTCGTTGTTACCTGAAGGAACTTATAACGCCTAATCTGTCATAAAAAAGACCGCGTCTCATCAGGCGCGGTTTTCTTATGCAAAAAACTTTAGAAAAGTACTTGCCAACCCTTTTTAAGCGTGTATACTACTGCTTCCCCTCAAAAAGAGGGGTTTTAAAATGCTAGGAGGTCGCTCGTATGATTAAAAAGACGCTAAAGAACTCGAAGAAAGAGAATAAGGTCGGGAACAACTTGTTCCTCGCCTATGTCGCTTCTCTTATCGACAACAAGTACGAGTTCTAAAGCCGTAGGGGTTTAATCTCCCCTACAAAACCCAAAATCAAAAGGATCCCGAACGGGGTCCTTTTTCTTAACTAAGCTTGATCCAGCACTTCTCTTTTAAGAATTCCTTTATTTCTTCGGATTTGCCTTCGTAGTAATTAATCAATAGCTTCTTATATTCAGGTACCAATTCAGCTGGGATGACGATTATGCCTTCTCCGTGACTGATTAGATAGTGATTAGCGTAGATAACCGCTGTTCTTTTATTTCCATCAAGGAAGAGCTGTTTTTTCATCACAAATAATAGGATGCCGATTGTTTTATCAATAACGTCTTGGTTGGATTCCAAAATATTGGATAATTCCTCTTTGACCTTTTGTTCGAGTGGAAGCGGTGGAATATAGGTTGAGCCTCCGATGGTGACGGGAACGCTGCGAATCCTGCCGGCAACGGCGGAGAAGCCATCTTCGACTATCTCGTTTATTTGGCAAAGGACGGCAAAATTTGTCGGATACGAAATAACTCCATCAGATAAGATAAATTCCCATGCTCTTTTAAGATTTACGACCTTAGTGATATCGGTGGCGGTCATGTTCATTACTTTGCCGCCATTAACGATGGTCTCAGTATCTGAATAAGTAGTGGCGACCCCCTCCAAGATAGCTTGCTTGTATATGGAGTCGACTAGATTTCTTCTGGCTAACGCGACATTTAATTGGACTTTCTCATCTAAATCGTGTCGTTCATAGTGAAGAGCATCTAACTCTTTGTTTATCTCTTTGAGCCTTTGCTTATATTGCTTAGCAAGGGCATTGTTTTCTAGGATAAGATTGTACAAAGCGGCGGAATATTCGCCCGCATATTTAGTTTTCTTTAAGCCGTTATCTCTATAATGAACATAAATGTATTGTTTGCTGTTTTGCTCTCTAATTTCGACGGATCCATAAACCATCTTTTCTAATCTCGAAGAGATCAATTGCTTTTCTTGCATTAGTTCGGTGATATTCATATGGCCCTCCTCTTATGTGAAACATTTTTATCGATTTTGTTCCACATAGATTTTAAACGTCTGGGTTCATATGTGAAACATTTTTTGAAATTTGTTCCACATAAGCTCTTGGGATGTCGAGAGAAAAAGGCCGATTCTTTCAATATCAAAGATAAAGTTATACAATAACCACGCGCTCGGTTGGCGGAACTGGCAGACGCGTTAGACTTAGGATCTAATGGGATTCCCGTGCAGGTTCGATTCCTGTACCGAGCACCAAAATAAAATGAATAACTGGCGAGAAGCCAGCTTTTTATAAAAAATGCAAAAAAACGGATTTCAATTTCCCTTTTTGCATTGATTTATAGTTTCTGTGACGACCCGCACATGCGATTAGCCATTGGCGATAGTCGAAATCGTGGGGTGTGCTTTAAGGGGCTTTATTTGTTATCCTTTTTCTTTAAAGGGACGTCAAATTTGTTTAGCAAATCAATAATGGTCTGCTTATACAACTATGGTCTCAATGTTTTGGCTGCAACCTCATGATTTTCGTTCATGACAAGTTTTTTCATTTTTTTTAAATAACGATAGGCATTTTTCGTAGATATGGTATACTCGCGCCATTGAAAACTAACACGTCTTTTTTAAATTCATTGGGGGAATATATATGAAATTAAAGAAGCTTGGGCTGGTAATCTTATCGGCTCTGACATTTAGCATTACTGCTTGCGATAATGTTCCAGTGGATAGCGGAAATAATTCCGGCGGTGATAATAACAGCACCAGTTATGTATCCCCGTGGGGCGATAAAATCTACTCCGTCCTCTATGAACATTATGGCATGGATATCCCATTCGCGACCGGTGCCACTGGAGCCAAATATGGCGTTACGACCGATGATTATGGCGATCCTATGATCATGATTCTCTGCGAATACGCCGACGCCGATGCCATCGATGCGGCGGTGGAGGCCTATTCGATTTCGGCTCTCAACGCTGGCTATAAC
>CAYPED010000101.1:0-3755 GCA_964409745.1 uncultured Staphylococcaceae bacterium
AGCTGATGGTTCTCTCATCCAGCAGAACCCAGCGACCGTCTTCTTAGACTTGACCAGCAACATCGATGGCAAGATCGTTTCCAACGGCTTCACCATCGGTGCCATCACTTATTACTGGAACACCGTAATTTGTGTTGCCATGGCTGTCGTCTTGATTGTCATCTACTTCGTCTTAGTCTATAAGACTAAATTCGGCCTCGGCGTCCGTATGACTGCTTCCAACGAGACCACGGCTCAGATGATGGGCGTCAATACCCATTTGATCACCGCCTTCTCTTGGTCCTTTGCAACTATGTTAGGTTGCTTCGCTTGCGTGTTCTTGAATACCGCTACTGGTTCCTTGAACACCTCCATTATGACTTCCGTCCAGTTGATGGCCTTCTTGGCCTGCGTTGTCGGTGGCTTCTCCACTTTCTGGGGTTCCGCCGTCGCGACCGTCATCATCTGGCTCTTAGGTGCTTTGGTTAACTTACTTGGCACCGTCGATGCCATCGCCAACATCACCATGTGGAAAGACGTCATCGTCTATGGCATCGCCATGATCTTGGTTTTAATCAAACCGAGTGGATTATTCGGCAAAGCCGTCAGAAAGAAGGTATAAGCATGAGCAACGTAGTCAAATCTTATGTCGCGGCCACTTGTACCGCTAACAACCATCGCAACTTCGCCAAAGAGAAATCCAAATCCATCTTTGGCAACACCATCAACCAATTCTTGATTCTTGGTATTGTCTTCTTGGTCCTTGGCTTATTGGCTTTGCCATCCGTCGGAGTTATCTCTCAGAAATATGCGACCGTCATCGCCAATATCATGATGTACACCATCGTTTCGTTTGGTTACTGCTTGTTATTGGGTTATGCCGGCTTAGCCTCCTTAGGCTCTTCCTGCTTCTTAGGCATCGGCGCTTATTGCGCTTTCTATGCCTGCTTGACTTGGAAGTTGCCTTATATCGTAGCCATCATTATGGCTATTGTTGTGTCGGTCATCATCGGCTTGATCATCGGCTTCATCTCCTTGAGAATCGAAGGCTTATTCTTGGCCATCGTTACCTTAGGTCTTTCCGAAATCATCCGTATCGTCCTTCAGAACATCCATTCTTCCACCATCAGCGTCACCCGTTTCAGCAAATTCACCTTGTTTGGTCAGAAAGTCACCAACGCTCAGTTGTTCTTTGTTGTCTTGGTCTTGATGCTCATCACGGTCTTCGTCATCTATAACATCATGCGTTCCCCAACCGGACGTAGCATGCTGGCTATGAAGAACTCCGTCCCAGTCGCCCAAGCCTTCGGTGTCAACCTCCTCTACTACAGAGTCTTGGCCTTCATCATCGCTTGCGTAACTGCCGCCTTAACTGGTATCTGCTACTTATCAATCGGTCTATCGATTACCCCAACCAACGCATCGGACCCAGCATTGAGCTTGTCATTGTCCCTCAACGTCTTGGCTGCCGTCATCATCGGTGGTTATAAGTCTTTGTGGGGAACCTTCGGAGGCGTCGTCTTCGTCTTCGGCTTAAGCTCCTTGTTCGGTGCCTTGTTCCCAACCGCTTCGAGCGTCATCGCTCCATACATGAACCTCATCATCGGTGTCTTCACCATCTTGATCGTCATGTTCTACCCAGGCGGATTCTGGCAGCTGTATTGGACTGCTAAGGTAAAAATCAAAGCCGCAAAGGCTAAGAGGGAGGTCCGTTTATATGGCGCAGAATAAAATCGATTCCCGTAAGCTCTATCAGAAGATTCTTTCTGATAAGGGCAAAATCAACCTTTTCTCCGAATACGTTGGCTACTACGGCGAGCTTCTTAACAAGAAAACCGCCGACAAGAGACAGGCTATCATTCAGAAACACGAAGCCGAATTGGCCGAATATGATTTCTATTTGAAACCAGTCGAGGAAGTCTATGCCACTTTCGAGAAAACCGATATCAAAGAGAAAGAGAAAGAACTCAATCTCTTATATCGCAAAAACCGCGAAGAGAATAAGCGCTTAGCCGCTAAAAACCCAGAGGCCGAAGCTGATTTGACCGCCGCTACCGCCGCCGTCAAAGAAGAATGCTTTGCCGAACTCATCGCTTATAAAGAAGGTGTTCGCGCAGACATCGAGAGCGCTCGTGCGAACGCGAACATTGAGGAAATCGCCGCCAAACGCGAGGCCGTCGTTGCTAAGCATGAAGCCGAATTGGCCGCTTTCGATGAGAAGCAGAAAGCTTCCAATGAAGCTAAATATGCCAGAAACGAAGCCAAGCAGAATAAGCGCATCGAGAAACTCAAAGCCAATCTCGAAACCTTGGAAGCCCAGCTTGCTGAAATCAACGAAATCGAGAAGCAAAACACCATCCTTCAGGATGGCGAAGTCCTCCGCGTTCAGGATCTCTGCATGTATTTCGGTGGCTTGCACGCCGTCGATATGCTTTCCTTCGATGTCAGAGAAGGCGAGATCTATGGCTTGATCGGCCCTAACGGCGCCGGCAAGACCACGGTCTTCAACTGCATCACTCAGTTCTATAAACCAACCGCCGGTGATTTGGCCTTCCGTTCCAAGGAAGGTGACATCATCGACCTCACCAAAGAGAAGGTCCACAACGTCGTTACCTTGGGTATCGCCCGTACCTTCCAAAACGTCGAAGTCATCAGAGAATGCACCGTCTTAGAGAATATGTTGATCGCTGCCAACAGACAGTATCAATCCAACCTCTTCGACCACATCATCCATGACAATATGCTCAAACTTGAGGAAGCCGTCATCACCCAGCGTGCGATGAAGGTCTTAGACTTCATGGGGCTTACCGCCTACGCCAACCATTTGGCCATGGGTCTCCCATACGGCATTCTTAAGAAGATTGAAATCGCCCGTACCTTAATGACCAACCCTCAGCTTATCATTCTCGATGAACCTGCTGCTGGTCTTAATGACTCGGAAACCAAGGATTTAGCCAAGCTCATCCGCCGCATCCGCGAAGAATACCATTGCACCATCTTGCTCGTTGAGCATGATATGGGCTTGGTCATGAGCATCTGCGACCGCATCTGCGCGATTGCTTTCGGCAAACTCCTTGCCATCGGCACCCCAGCCGAAATCCAGGCTAACAAAGCCGTCCAGGAAGCCTACTTAGGCGCCTCTGATGAAGAATAAGAAAGGATTATGAACAATGGCTGATATCTTAGAAATCAAAGACTTGCACGTTGCCTATGGTCCAATCGAAGCCATCAAGGGCATTAGCTTACATGTCGGCGAAGGACAAATCGTCGCTTTGCTTGGCGCTAACGGCGCCGGCAAGACCACGACCCTTTCCTGCGTCTCTGGCGTTGTCAAAGCCAAATCCGGCGAGATCATCTATAACACCACCAAAAAAGTCAAGGGCTCCGACGAAGAACTCGATGAGTCCATCAACATCACCAACATGAGACCGGACAAAGTCTCCAGACTCGGTATCATGCAATCCCCGGAAGGTCGTAAAATCTTCTCCGAATTGAGCGTTGAGGATAACCTCATCGCCGGGGCTTACAAAATCAAAAACAAAAAAGAAGTCAAAGCCAACTTCGAACGTGTCTATGACTTGTTCCCAATTCTTAAGGAACGCCGCAAACAGCAAGCCGGCACCCTTTCCGGTGGCGAATTGCAGATGTTGGCGGTGGGCCGTGCCTTGATGGGTTCCCCAAGATTGTTGGTCTTGGATGAACCATGCTTAGGCTTAGCCCCGCTCGTCATCAAGACCATCTTCGAAACCTTGGTCAAGATCAGAAACGAAGGCACC
>CAYPED010000102.1:0-3753 GCA_964409745.1 uncultured Staphylococcaceae bacterium
TGAAGATTGATGTCCGTGGATATGAAGGCGATGTCGCGACCGTCGGTTCCAAAGTCAACGCCGACACCGATGTCAACGTCTTGGTCGGTATGGGTTCTAATATCCAAACCCAAGGTGGCATCAACTACGTCGACCTTATCGATGGCCTCACTATGGGCACCAAGACCAAGAGAAATATCGCTCTCGTCGTCGAAAATACCTTAGGCAGATTGGTCTTCGAATGGTCTAAGACCGCCGAAGCCCAGGCCTTATTGGTGTAAGGAGGAAAGAATATGCTTAGAAAAAAGAAACTTCTCAAAGCCTCGTCGATCCTTCTTTATGTCTTTTCCTTCCTTTGGTTCGTCTCGGCCGCTTGTTCCTTCTCTGTAGGGTTCTACGCCTTGATGATTCCAAGCCTTATCTTTGCTTTCGTGGCTCTAGTTACTGGCTTGGCCTTATTAACCATTACCGAGAAGAAAGACCTCTCCAAAATCGAAGGCAAACTAAAGATTGCCCTCATCGTTTGGACTGTTCTATCTATCACTTCTATCCCAGCCTTCATTTGCTGCTTGGTCGCCCTCTGCTCCAAGAAGGAAGATGATTACGTCATTGTCCCAATTGAGAAAAAGGAAGAACCTATCGAAGAAAACAAAGAGTCAAAGAAGAAATGTCTTTGGACCTCTCGCAGCTTCATCACCGCTTGTTCGGCTTTAGTCCTTACCTTTGCCGCCTCCGCGGCGGCGATGGGCGTTGAGACCACGGCCGGAAAGGTCGAAGTCACTAACTTCACCCTTACCAAAGCCATGACCGAAGAAAACAACGATGGCATGGTCAACGGCAAAGCCTTTGTCATCGAAGACGAGAAAGACACCTATAGCTGCACCATGTATCGCCCAAGAACCGCGACAGCTGATAACCCAATGCCAGTCGTCTTCGTCCTTCCTGGTTTCACCAGAACCAAGGCCACGATGGCCCAATACGCGATTGAGATGTCTCGTCGTGGAATGGTCGTCTTCACCTCTGACCCAGGAGGCCAAGGCGGAACCACTGCCACTTCCACTTCAGGTGCTAATGGAATCGAATATCTCGTTCAATACGTCTATAACAGCCCGAAATACGATTTTATCGATAAGAGCAGAATCGGTGCGACTGGTCACTCCGCCGGTGGTGGCAACGTCATCACTTTAGCGGCCGATATGGCGGGAACTACCGACTATTCCAAATCCATCATAAAATCCGTCTATAACTCCGGTTATATCAAGACTTCCGCGGCCGGCAAATTCGCCAAGCTCCGTTGCAATGCCGCGATGTCTTACGCTTATTACGACGAAGGCGCCTTCCGTTATCAGGAAGACTTAACCGCCTTCGAAGTCATCGCCGATAGATTTATTAACGAAGTCACCAACGATCATACTGGCGAAGCCGGTACCCGTGACTTGGTAGTCGACTTTGAATATGGAAATATCGATGATGGCACTTACCGTGTCGTCCATAGAGAAAAGATCAACCATTGCTTCGAAATGTACGATCAGGTCTCCATTTCCAACACCATCAACTTCTTCGTTAAGACTCTTAACGTTGATACTACCTTAGATGGCATGGACCAGGTTTGGTTCGCCAAAGAATTCTTCAATGGCGTCGCCTTGGCCGCTGGATTCACCTTCGTCATCGCTCTCATCGGCTTCTTGGTCAAGATTCCATTCTTCGCCACCATCAAGCACAAGAAAGAGCAAGAAACCGGTGAATTGGCCCCACGTGGCCAGTTGGCCTATAAGCCTGCTCCGAAGACTTTAAGAACCAGGATTACCTTCTGGGTCTCGATGATTATCACCGCCATCATCGCTTGTTTGGACTATATCCCACTTGCGAATCTGTCGGTTACTTGGACTCAGTTATTCCCGGTTGGCAACTCCGCCTCGGTATATACCACCCAGTTCCCAGCCCGTATGATCAACGCCGTTCTCTTATGGGCGGTCATCAATGGCATCATCGGCTTACTTATCTACTTCGGTACGATGCTAGTCGATAACCTCATCGAAAAGATCAAAGCCCAGAAAGAAGGCAGAGATCCAATCTATGATTGGTCCAAAATCGAACCTCTTAAGGTTCATGGAACTTCGGCTGGCGCCGTAGTTGGCAATGTCGGCAAGATCATCTTGCTCATCGCCATAGGCTATTTCTCCTTTTATGGTTTAGTTCACGCCAACTACGCCGCCTTCCATCAGGACTTCCGCTTCTTGATGGTCTCGGCTTCCCCGCTTAATGCCAGAATGTTGGCTACTTCTTGGGAATACATCCCACTTATTGCCATCTTCTATCTTTCCAACGCCATCCGTGTTAACGGCTCCATCGCCAAGGAAGGCTGGAAGGAATGGAAAGTCATCGTCGTCAGCGCCCTCGCTAACTCCCTTGGCTTGGCCTTCATCTTGCTTATCAACTACTTCTGCTACTTCACCACTGGCGCCCCATTCTATGGCTACGCCTCCGGTGGCACCGAAGTTTGGTTATATGTCAACATGGTCTTCGCTTTGGTGACCATGATGTTCATTCTCCCAATCTTCAACCGCATCTTCTATAAGAGAACCGGCTCCGTCTATGTCGGCGCCATCATCTGCGCTGCCATCTTCGTGACCATGACGATCACCGCTTCCGTCTCTTATATCCCAGCCTAAAAACTGACTATTCATAAAAAGGGGTCCTTCGGGACCTCTTTTCATTTAAAAGGGTGTATCATTTATCCATAAGAGGTTTACTTATGTCAAACTACAAAGAAGTAAAAGTCGTAGATAATTTCTACCAAAACAGTTTGTTTTTCCCGATGCCGACGGTGGCTATCTCCACCTTGGCGGAAGATGGCTCAACCACCATCGGGGCTTATTCCTTGGTTTTCCCGTATTACATCGCTGGCAAAGATTATTACGCGATGTTATTGGAATGCCGCAACTCGTCTAACACGGCCCAGAATATCTTAAGGACCGGCAAATGCGCCCTTAATTTCATCAAGGACGATAGAAAATATTTCAAAGAATTGGTCCGTTTGGGCTTCCCTGGCAAAACCCCGCAAGAGAAGATGAAGGATTGCAACTTCGAATTGGTCAAAGGGGCTGCTGAAGGCGAAAGACCTTTAATCTTAAAGGACGCCTATCAAGTCATCGAATGCAGCTGGGATGAATCCTTGGATAACGGTGGAGAATCCAAAAAGCATATCGGCGAATTAGAAGGCGTTGAAGGCCCATACCATGACTTCAACGGCATCACCTCCAAGTTCGGTTGCCACTTCATCCTGAAAATCGACAAGATTTTAATGGAAGAGAAATACGCCGAGAACTTAAAGAACGGATTGAAAAGAAACTCCTTCCCGAAAGTCCCAGTCGATTATGGATACCACGATTCCAAGAACTTCTGGTATATGAGGTTTGGTGGTTGTAAGCCAATCTTCGAACCAATTGCCGCTACCAATAACGGTACCGTCGAAACCGTCATGTACTGCGCGGAACGTCTTGATACCCCAGTTAAGTTCACCAAAGAAGCTTGCGAGATGTACACCAAAATCCCAAGACCGTTTATGAAAGCCGCCTTGAGCCAAATCGCCGAGATTGCGGAAAAGAATGGGATTATGGTCATCGACAAAGAAGCCGCCCTTAAAATCGCCGAAATCAAAAAGAAGATGAAATAAGCGGTAACCGACAAGTTATCAAAAGCCTCCTATCTAAAACGATGGGAGGTTTTTCTAATCTCGTTTTTATAGAATTCTATACTTTTGTCGACGAGCCC
>CAYPED010000103.1:0-3724 GCA_964409745.1 uncultured Staphylococcaceae bacterium
TATTACATCAAAGAGAAGGCAAAAATCTATTTTGTCTCCAGGGATGGATATAAGGACCCGAATGAGAACGCGAAACGCTTCGGAATGACCTATCTTGCCGATTTCGATGCCGGAGACGTATCTTCGACCTCGATTAGGGAATTGAAATATATAGACACCCCTTTAAGCGTTCTTAAATACATCGAGGACCATTCCCTTTACTTCGTAAATAAGTTAGAAGCCTATCTCTCTCATAAGCGTCTGAAGCATTCTCTGAGCGTCGCTAGGCTCTCGTATGAGATTGCGGTGGACAATCATTTGGAGAATCCAGGAAGAGCGTATATCGCCGGGGCTTTGCACGATATCGGCAAGGAAATCCCAGACGAAGAAGCCAAAAAGATGGTCGAGGGCTTGGACAAATACCCTAATTGGGCTTATCATCAATTTGTAGGAGCATATTTGGCGGAGAACGAATTCTTCATCAAAGACAAAGAAATCCTCGAAGCGATTCGCGTCCATTGCTTGGGCGCGCCTAACATGAGCGTATTATCCAAAATCATCTACGCAGCCGACAAGATCGACCCAGAAAGAGGTTGGGATTCCAAAAAATACATCGAACTGTGCAAAAAAGACATCGAATTTGGCTTCTTGGCCGTATTGCGTGCCAACTATGATTTTCTTGAAGCCAAAAAGAAGGGCAGTTCCAATTCAGTTTTCGTAAGCAGAGAATGCTTCGAATATTATCTAGGAGGAAAAAACAGATAATGGCCTATCCAAGAAGAGTCAACATCGCCACCAAATGCCTGAACGATGGCAAAGCGGAGGACTTATCCGTAATTAATGTTAAAAATTTAAGTCCATTTGCTGATTATTACGTAATCGCGACCGCTGGAAACATCCGCCATTTGGGAGCCTTAGCCGACCGCCTTGATGAAGCTTATCTCAAGGAAGAGGAACCTGTCAGAAAGATTGACGGGAAACCAGAATCCGGCTGGGTTATCGTCGACGCCAATGACGTCGTCATTCATCTCTTCACCGAAGAAATGAGAAAAGAAATCTCCTTAGAACATTTGATCGAAATCGTCGATAAGAATAGATAAGATCATATAGCATAAGACAGTGTGCCTCACCAGAAATGGTGGGGCTTTTCTTTTCTAACAAAAACGAGAATTAAAAAATGAAAAGCCGTTTTTGAAAATGGTAGAAGCTAAGAGATTTGCAGATTTGAAAGAAAAAGCGGAAAAACGCTAAAAACAAAAAATGCTTAGAAAAATTAGTAGTTTTGGGAAAGCCGTTTTAGGCAATAGGGTTTTCCACCTCTCAAAGTTCGCCGAAAATAGCCACTTCGTATAATGTCCATTATGTTAACAAGAAACAAAAACGAACGATAAAAACAAGAAATAAACCAATTACCCACAATTTATCAACAAGACGAAAGACCGCTTTTCCACACACTTGGTAGGAAAATGCCTAATTACTAAAAAACTACTAATTACTATTTTGAAGAGCGTCTTAAAATGCCTCTTTTTCGTCTAAATTATCATTCTTATATATTATTTAAAGGATATATAAAAACTATCTCTATTGCCAATTTTAATCAAATCTCTATTTATGTTTTTTGACATTTTTGATATATATTGTTTTTGAGATCATTTTCTAACATTCGACCTTTTAGGCATCAAAAAAAGCGACGCTTTGAACGTCGCTTTATCAGATTCTTAATCCTTGATCAATTCCTCGATTGGCGTGCCTACGAGATTATCCGGCTTCTTCAAATTGAAGTTATCTAAGATGGTTGCACCCATATCTCCGAAGCTCAATCTATCGTCTAACTTCTTGCCATTCTTATAGGCTGGCGAGTAAGCGAGAAGTGGGACTTTCTCTCTGGTGTGATCTGTGCCTTTGAAGGTCGGGTCATTGCCGTGGTCGGCCGAGATAAGAAGCAAATCGTCTTCTTTCATGTTTTCAATAAATTCTTTAACGCGTTTATCGAAGGCTTCCAAAGCTCTGGCGTACCCAACCGGGTTTCTTCTATGACCATATTCGGAGTCAAATTCAACCAAATTGACGAAGCATAAGCCTTCCCAGTCCTCATTTTTGAGCTGATCAATGGTTTTATCCATGCCATCTTCGTTGGAAATCGTGGAAACGGTCTTGGTGACGCCATATCCATCAAAGATATCTCTGATTTTGCCGACGCAGCTGGTCATATAACCACCGTTCATCAAGACATTCATGTCGGTCTCAACTTCTGGCTTTAAGGCGTAGTCGTGCCTATGCGGGGTTCTCTTGAAGTTGGTTCTATCGGTGCCGACATATGGACGGGCGATGACACGCCCGACTTTCCATTCTGGTTTCATGCACAATTCACGGGCGATGTGGCAACAACGATATAATTCGTCTAATCCTAAGACTTCTTCGTGTCCGCAGATTTGGAGGACGGAATCGCTGGAAGTGTAGACAATAAGGGAATTTTCCTTGCATTGTTCTTCGCCTAAATCCTTTAGGATTTCGGTTCCTGAAGCGGCGTAGTTGCCGATGCACTTATGCCCAGTTTGTTTTTCGAGTTCATCGATTAATTCTTTTGGGAATCCGGTGTCGGTGAAGGTCTTGAATGGGACTTTGGTCTCCACTCCCATCATCTCCCAGTGGCCGGTCATCGTGTCTTTGCCGTTGGATTTCTCTTGGCAGCACATAACGTAGCTATTTGGGTGATTATGGATAGGCTTGATGCCTGGAATGGACGCTAATTCGCCGATGCCCATCATTTCCATCGTTGGGCAATGGATTCCACCGACTGATTCCGCGGCGTGGACCCAAGTGTTGGATCCGACATCTCCGAACCTAGCGGCGTCTGGCTCCTCGCCGATGCCGGCGGAGTCAGCGATTATCAAGAAGATTCTTTTGAAACGTTTTGCCATTTCTCTTTCCTCCTAAGAACGAATTATTATGGGGTTTTTCTCTATTTGCGCAACCCATATTTATCATAGGCGCTCATGATGCGTTTGCTAGAAACATGCGTATAAATCTGCGTGGTGGCGATGTTGGAATGGCCAAGCATCTCTTGGACCATCCTCAAATCGGCTCCGTTTTCCAATAAATGGGTGGCGAAGCAATGCCTTAAGGTATGCGGGCTTATGTCTTTATCGATGCCCGCTTTTTCGGCGTAGGCCTTTATCTGCTTCCAGAAATAGACGCGGCTTATTGGTTCCCCGCTTTTGTTTAAGAAGACATAGTTGCTCTTTCTAAAACGGCTCTTGGAACGGACTTCTTGAATATATTTATTCAAGTATTCCAAGGCGAACTCTCCGATAGGAATGGAACGTTGCTTGTTTCCTTTGCCGATGATGGTGATAATCCCATTCTCGAAATCGATTTGTTTCAGTTCCAAGGAAACCAATTCGGAGACACGTAATCCAGAGGAATACATGACCTCCAACATGGCCCTATCCCTAATCCCGCTTTTCTTACTCATATCCGGGGCTTCCAAAAGGTCATCCACCTCTTCTTCGGTCATCACCAACGGCAATTTCTTCGGGAGTTTCGGGCCTTTTAGTTTGGGGATATCCAAATCGATGATTTTCTCGCTGGAGAGGAACAAGAAGAAATTCCTCGTGGCGGACAGCCTTCTCAAGATGGTCGGGGCGGATAATCCCGCCTCGGACTGAATGGTCATGAAGTCGGTTATATATCTGATTTTTAAATCAGAAGTGTCCGTTATATCGGGGAATTCACGGAAAAAGAG
>CAYPED010000104.1:0-3675 GCA_964409745.1 uncultured Staphylococcaceae bacterium
AGAACGCTATGTATCTCTTTCTAAATTTATTATATCTTTGAATATGATCTTTAATAAGACACCCTGGCAACTAAGAAAGAAAATAACGCTTATCATCGAGCGTTTAGTTTATACAGTTAATAAAAAAGCCCCGCTTGCGCGAGGCTTAAGTTTATTTGATTCTCTCGACCACTTCGTCGATGACCTCTTTGGGCAAGAACGGAGATGCGTCCCCGCCGCAGATAACGAGATCTTTGATTGAGGAAGAGGAAGTGAAGAGGTTATCCCTATCGGCGTACATCAACATCGTCTCGATATTCGGGTTGATGGAATGGTTGAAGTAGGAAATCTCCAGCTCATTCTGGTAGTCATTCTGGTTTCTGAGTCCTCTAAGAATGACGGAGGCTCCGGCCTTTTCGGCATACGAGGTTACCATGCCTTCGGTGTAGGAGACTTCGACGTTCTTAATACCCTTAACGCACCTTTGGATCATATCGACCCTCTCTTCACGGGTGAAAAGATAGTGCTTGTTCGGGTTAACGGAGACTAAAACGATGACTTTATCGAATATTTTGGCGGCTCTTTCGATGATGTTTAGATGTCCCATGGTGATGGGATCGAAGGAGCCAGGGTATACGCAGATTTTCATAAAACTAGGAATATCTCTCTTTAGAGATTATATCAAACGGTTTCCTTGCGGGAATAGACCCAACCGATCATCAAGGTGATCAAGAGTTCGGTGTCTTCATACATAAAGCCGTGTCCGGCTTCCGGGATGAGGGCCCAGGAATTGTGTGGGATATTCTCGTGAAGGATCTTTTGTTGCGGGCGTGGGAGCAACATGTCGTATTCGGAAGTGACGATCAAGCAAGGCTCGGTGATGTCTTTGAGGTTATCTCTCGCATCCAACGTTTCGGAGGAATGGACCAAACGTTCCATTCTCTCTAAGAAGGCCGGGGAGGAGAAAACCCCTGGGGCAAGGAGATTCTTTCTGGCGGTCATCCAATCCTGGTTCCCATCATAATACTGAGGGGAATAAACGACTGGGATGGTGATGTTGTAATAGCAATCGCCATCTCTGGTGCGGCCGATGGAATTCCAGCCATCGCCGATATCCTTGAGCCACGGATTGGTCCAGGCTCCGGTGTTGCAGAGGATGAATTTCTCGGCGACGCCGTGGTATTTCTCGGCAAACAAGATGGAAACCTCGCCGCCATAGGAAACGCCATAGATGACTGGCTTCTGCTTTAATTGAAGGTGATCGATTAAAGCTTTTACTAAATCAGCTTGGAGATCCTGACGGTACTGGTATTCGGTGAAGTTGTCCGATTCGCCCTGATCAAAGAAGTCGACGGTGATAAGTTGGATATGGGCTTCCTTAAAGGAAGGGACCAAGAATCTCCAAGATTTGGTCGACATCATGATGCCATTAAGGACGATGAGTGGCTTACCTTCGCCATCTACCTCATAATGGACTTTATGCCCTTTGAATTCGAAGAACATCTTTCTTAGTCCTTTGGATAGATGATGCCAGCGTCATAAGCGTCTTTCCAAAGCTGCTCACGGAATTTCGGATGGGCGATGGAGATAAGCTTTTCGACACGCTCGGCAATGGTGGTGCCTTTGAGGTTGACGATGCCATATTCGGTGCAGACGTATTCGACGTCGGCTCTGGAAGTGGAGACCGCGGCACCTGGCTTAAGCTGGGCGACGATCTTGGATTTCTCTTCCTTTTCGCCAGTGGCTGGGTTTCTGACCATCGCTGTGGAATACAAGCAGATGATGGAATGGCCACCTTTGGACATCTGAGAACCGATGACGGTGTCAGCCTGGCCACCGCAGCCGGACCACTGCATGGAACCGATGGATTCGGAAGCGCATTGGCCGGTTAAGTCAACTTCCATGGTGGTGTTGATGGATAACTGATTGTCGTTTTGGGCGATGACGTATGGATCGTTGGTCCAAGAGCCACGGTTGAAGACGACGGATGGGTTATTATCGATGAAATCGTAGAGTTCTTGGGTACCCATAGCGAAGGTGGCGGCAATCTGACCATTGTTGATGTTCTTGCATTTGCCGTTGATGACACCCGCTTTGGCTAACTTAGCCATTTCGGAGGTCAACATTTCGGTATGGACGCCTAAGTTCTTCTTGTCATAAAGCGCAGTAGCGACGGCGTTTGGCATGCCACCGATACCGAGCTGGATGCAACAGCCATCGTGGACGAATGGGAGGATATAAGAAGCGATCATCTTATCCTTTTCGTTTGGATCGGCGTCTGGGATAGCTGGGATGTCATAATCGACATAGATGAAGTGGTCGACATCGGAGATTGGCATCTGGACGTCACCGAAGCAACGAGGGGCTTTCGGGTTGATTTCCAAGATGACGATGTCAGCGGCTTCGCAGGCTTCCTTTTCATAGGTGTTTCCTAAGGAAAGGGAGACATAGCCGTGTTCATCCGGCATGGAGGCTAAGCCAACATACATATTGACATGGATGTTGTCGAATCTCTTTTTGCCGGCGAAGTGCAAGTTATTCGGGATGAAGGAGCAGTTGCCGTTCTTATGGGCCTTGCGGATGGAGGCGGCATAGAACCAACCTGCCAAATTGAAGGAATGACGATATTGTGGATCGACATAGAACGGGTAGTTGTCCATCGGCAAGCAGTTGTTGACGGTGACGTTGGTAACGCGATCGGCAATCTTATGCAAGTTCTGGCAGAAGACCTTGCCTTCGCTGCAGCCTAAACCGGTGACGATTTGCCAGTTAGATTGGACCATGTCCAAAGCTTGATCAACGGTGATGAGCTTATCCTTGACGCGGGCTAAGGATTCTTCGATGAGTTTTGGATCTTTTAACATAAAAGTTTCCTTTCTAAATAAAGATAAAGAGGGGCTATTAAAACCCCTCTTTAGAGAGAATTATTTGGAGGTTTCTTCTTTGACTCTCTTAAGTAAGAGAGGGAGGACCTTGTTGACGTCTCCGACCACGCCTAAGTCGGCGACGGTGAAGATGGAAGCACCCTTGTCTTTGTTGATGGCAACGATGTATTCGGAGTTCTCCATACCAACGGTATGCTGGACGGCGCCGGAGATACCTAAAGCGACATAGAGCTGTGGCTTAACGGTTTTACCAGTCTGACCGACCTGGCGATCGCTTGGCATGATACCAGCATCGACTAAGGAACGGGAGGAAGCATAGGTGCCCTTCAAAGCGGAGGCTAATTCCTTGGCTTCTTCGATGTTCTCGGAAGAGGAAGCGCCACGACCGACGGCGACCAAGACTTTGGCGTCTTCGATGTTGGCGACTTTCTTGGTCTCTTTGACTTCGGAGATCAATTCGACGTTCTCTTTCGGGAGGTCGATGTCTTTGACGTAAGAGACCTTATCGCATTTGCCTTCGCCGATGGCGGCAAAGACGCCTGGACGGACGGTAGCCATCTGCGGCTTGGTGTTCGGGCAGACGATGGTAGCCATCAAGTTGCCACCGAAGGCAGGACGGGTAGCGTTGAGTAAGCCGTCGATGACTTCGAGCTTGGTGCAGTCAGCGGTAAGACCGCAGTTAAGTCTGGCGGAGAGTCTTGGACCTAAGTCACGGCCGATGGAGGTAGCGCCAAGGAAGATGATGTTTGGTTCTTCGTCCTTGATGGCCTTAGCTAAGGCAGCGGCGTAGTTCAAGGTGTTGTAATGTTCG
>CAYPED010000105.1:0-3609 GCA_964409745.1 uncultured Staphylococcaceae bacterium
CAGAAGGTATGCTCGGGAAGTGATAACCTTTCGCTGCCCCGTTCTCATCCAAGGGGCTCTCTCATTAATTGCTATTAGGTGTTGTCTTCCGTCTCAGCGAATAGACTATATCTTCTTTGCTCCTAATTTTCAATTAGAAGCCGAAGTCCTCATCATCATGGCCGGATTCTGGCTCTTCTTCGTCCAAATTGAGGCTGCCTTTAAGGAAGTTAGGGAGCAAGCCTTTGGCGATGTTGCTGTTGGAATCGGAGGTCTTTTCTTCTTCCTCGATGGACTGCTGAACCACTTTGGAGACGCTGTCTTCGACGCCATATCCGACTTCAGCCGAACTGGTTGGCTGAGCGAGGGTTGGTCCTTCCAAAGAGATGGAATCCTTCGGGAAGTCCGAAGCGATGACCGAGCAAATGATAGAATCACCAAGAGCTGGGTTGGTGGAGAAACCGAATTTGACATCAATGGATCCACCGGCGGCTTCGTTGATGCGTCTGACGCATCTTTCGGTGTTATACATGGTAACCTTATCGCCCATGGTGAGCATGCAGATGACTTTGCGGGCTCCGGAGATAGAGGTTTCCAATAAGGAATTGTTGATGGCCGATTCGGCGGCTTCGATAGCGGCGTTCTCACCGCTTCCGGTGCCATAGCCAATCAAGGCGATGCCACCATTCTGAAGGGTGGACTTAACATCGGCGAAGTCCAAATTGACGGTGCCCGGCAATAAGACCAAGTCAGCGACGGTCTGGACCGACTTAGAAAGGACGGAGTCAGAATCCTTGAAAGCTTTATCCATTGGGACGTTGCCGGAAGAATATAAGAGTTTATCGTTAGATACGATAATCAAGGAGTCGACTTGCTCAATCAAATCATTCAAGCCCTTGACGGCGTTGGTGGTTCTTTCCTTCCCTTCGAAAGAGAATGGGCGGGTGACGATGGCCACCGTCAAAGCCCCGGCTTCTTTAGCCAAGCGGGCGATGACTGGGGAGGCTCCGGTTCCGGTGCCTTTGCCCATACCGGCGGCGATGAAGACCATATCGGCGTCTTTGACGACCTTTTTGATTTCTTCGGCGGAATATTCGGCGGCTTCTTTGCCTTTCTCTGGGTCTCCACCGGCGCCTAAGCCTCTGGTTTCCGGACCGCCTAAAACGATGCGATTAGGGGCTTTGGAAGTGGATAAGGCCTGCTTATCGGTGTTCATGACATAGAATTCGACGTTTTGGATATTCTCATCGATCATGCGGTTGACGGCGTTGTTGCCGGCTCCGCCGACGCCGATGACCACGATTCTGGCCACTGGCTCGAAGCTATCTAAATCACGGGTGTATAAATCGCTGCTCATATTATTCTCCTTCATGTTTTACGCGGCTTAGGGTAACGCCGTTATTCTCTTCTAACGGATTATCGGACGTGCATTTATGGACCAATAAGCCCAATAAGTTAACGTATTTTGGATCCCTGGCTCCGGCCACATTCGGGACGAAGACTTCAGGGATATGCTGATCAAGGCCATCTTTGAGCAAATCTTCGATGTCGTTGAGATTAGCCCCGCCTCCGATCAGGAAGATAGGGCAGGTCTTGAAGATGTTGGCGGCCTCAGCGGAATTCTTGGCGATGGTCGGTTCCAATAAGGTGTTGATGGCGTTCTTTAGAACGATGTCGTATTCCTTGAACCAATCTTCGATTACTTTGTTTAAATTGGCTTGGTAATATGGCTGGCCATGCTTATTGACGATGATCGGGGCGTTGAAGACGGTCTTCCTCAGATTGTAGCCGAAGGTGCGTTTGATGTTTTCGGCTTCTTTGAAGCTGATATCGAAAGAATCGGCTATCTTTTGAGTCAGATGATTCATGCCTTGGGGCATGGTCAATGACTGATAGAGATTGCCTTCGCCGATCAAGGACACGTCGGAACTATATCCGCCTAAGTCCAAGATGATATAGGCCTCGATATCGCCTTTTTGCAAAGCGATCAATTTGCTGGCGGCGTATGGGGCGACCCCATAAGAATATTCGCCAGGATTGAGGCTCGTGGACTTAATGACGTTCTGGAAAGTGGCAAAGGAATCGCGAGTGACGCAATGCACCCAAGCACGAGTCTCGATGGAATCGGCCTTTTCGCCATAAGGGGCGGTGTTGGAGGTCTTGCCACCGTAACGATAAACCCCTGGGATGATATCGATGATTTGATAATCCGGGGCGGATTGGCGGATATTGGTCTCGATGGACTTAAGCAAGCCTCTGACGTCATCGACATCGACTTTGCCTTCGTTGTTGCTTCCGCCTAGAACACCCATTCTTTGATGCTCTTCGTAGACCTTCATGCCGTCAGGTGGAAGGATGAATAAAGCGTGATCCAAAGAACATTTGTTGGTGATGGCCTCGTCGTGGATGTTGACGACTTCCTTTAAGGCGTCTCCGACGGCTTTGACGCAGTCACCGCGAACTGCTCCATTAAGGAGAACGTTCTTGGTGGAGACTTCCTTCACGCAGAAAACATACGGGGTATGCCCGGAAAAAGAACCGGCCAACATCTTGGTGGTGTCGTTGCCGATTTCGATTATCGTTAAATTTTTGATATCATCGTTTGCCATAGATGTTTCTATTCTAGAATAGAATGACCATCTAAACAATATCAAACCGATAGAAAGTTAGTAGAAATTCGGAAATAAAAACGGCAAGGGATATTCCTTACCGTATTTTGATTATTCTAGCCACGTTATGAACGGCTTCTTTGACAGCCTCGGCCTGAACTCCGGAATGGAGGGATTTAAGATAGACGCTGTAGGTGATTCCAACAGGAATGGAGAGAATTAACAAAGCGAGCAATATGAAAGCCAGACTCAAAAGAACGTTTCTCATTACGTAGTAAGACTTGGTCTTGCCCGTCTTGATGAGTTTGTCTTTCATTATTTCTCATCCCTTTCTCTCAATGCCTCTAAGTTTCGCCGAGGCGGAGCGATGATTTTCCTCTAATTCCTTCTCCGAAGGTAATATCGGATGCCTGGTTAAGTCGATATAATCGGCTTCTTTCTCTTCTTCGAATGGAGCGTGTCTGCTGCCTTCCACCACCGTTAATGAACGGAAAGCCTTCTTCACCAATCTGTCTTCCAATGAATGGAAGGTGATGATGGCCATGACCCCATTAGGGGCTAACATGCTCGGCATTTCTTCCAAGGCTTTCTTTAACATTCCCAACTCATCGTTAACTTCGATGCGGAGGGCTTGGAAGATTTGCTTGGCCGGGTGTCCTTTCTTAGAAAGAGACTTGGCTGGCTTGGCCTTTTTGATGATGTCCACCAATTCTTGGGTGGTGGTAATCGGTTTTTTCTCTCTTTCGATGCAAATAAGCTTGGCTACCTTGGCGGAGTCTGGGTCTTCGCCATATTCCTTGAAGACATTTTTAAGGTCTTCGTAAGAATAGGTGTTGACGATCTTTTCGGCGGTTAATGGATTGGATTGATCCATTCGCATATCAAGCGGGCCATCGAACCGGTAAGAGAAGCCTCTTTCGGCTTCGTCGAACTGCGGGGAGGAAACCCCTAAGTCCATTAAGATGCCATCGACTTTGTCGATACCTCTCTTCTCAAGTTCTTCCTTAGCGTAGCCGAAGTT
>CAYPED010000106.1:0-3597 GCA_964409745.1 uncultured Staphylococcaceae bacterium
AAGGCAAGGAGGATATATTTCTTGTTCATGTCTCCATTTTAACCGAAAAGATGCCTCCTTGAAAAGATAGGCAAGAGTATTTAGCAGTTATCTCTTTTCCTTTTTGGAAAAACATATAGAATTATCTTGTTCAACGAAGGGAAAAAGTAACCTTATTGGCCCCTAAAGGGAGGGATGGATAGTGAGACCATCCTGAGGAGGTAAGGCGAAGCGTTCGTCCTGGAGAACGTAACGAGAGTTACCCTTGGCCGCGGTTAAGGCCAAAAAGGATAGAGAAACAATCTATCGAAGTGGGATGGCACCGCGGGTAAAATCGCTCCCTGGTAGCCATTTTTTATTTTTTAGGAGGCCTTTTATGGAAGAAATCAACGAGATTGAGACCATACTTAACGAAGCCAAAGAAGACATTGCCAAAACCGATTCCAAGAACGATCTGACCGAGATCAAGAATCGTTATCTTTCGAAGAAATCGAAATTATCTTCCCTTATGGGAAAAATGAGGGAAATCGCCCAGGAGCATAGGGCCGCTTTCGGAGCCGCCGTCAACTCCGCCAGAAAGGAAATCGAAGACCTTTTCAAAGAAAAAGAAGCCAAAATCGAAGCAGAGGCCTTAGCCAAGAAACTCGAAGAAGAAAAAATCGACGTCACCTTGCCAGGCAAACAACTCAAGGTCGGCAAAGCCAATCCTTTCTATCTCATCATCGATGAGATGACCGACATCTTCGTCAACATGGGCTTCGAAGTCAAAGAAGGAAGGGATATCGAAACCGATCATTTCAACTTCGAATTATTGAATGTCCCTGCCAACCACCCAGCCAGAGATATGCAAGATACCTTCTATATCACCGACTCTCTCTTATTACGAACCCAGACCTCAGCCGCTCAGGCTCATACGATGGTCGATTTAGCCGAGAAAGGCCCAATCAAGATGATCTGCCCTGGCAAATGCTTCAGAAGAGACGATGACGATATGACCCACTCCCATCAGTTCGGTCAAATCGAAGGCTTGGTCGTCGGCAAAGGCATCTCCATGGCCGATTTGAAAGGAACACTCGAAACTTTCGTTAAGAAGATGTTCGGCGAAAAGAGAGAAATAAGACTTAGAAGTTCCTACTTCCCGTTCACCGAGCCAAGCGTCGAAGTCGATGTCAGTTGCGCTAAGTGCGGTGGCAAGGGCTGCGACATGTGCAAGGGCACCGGTTGGATTGAAATCCTGGGTGCCGGCATGGTCCATCCGAACGTCCTAAAGATGTGCGGATATGACCCAGAAATCTATAGCGGATTCGCCTTTGGCGTCGGCGTGGAACGTTTGGCCATCCTAAGATACGGCATCGATGATATCCGCAGGATATACCAAAACGATTATAGGTTCTTGGAACCGTTCGAAGAGAAATAAGGAGGCAAGACAATGTTAGTATCAAGCAAATGGCTTAGAGCCCATGTCGAATTAGATAACATCAGCGACGAAGAAATCGCCTCCAAACTCACTTTCGCCGGAGTCGAAGTCGAGGATATCACCCGCTTAGCCAGCGGCACGAATCTCGTCATCGGCGAAATCCTCTCTTGCGAGAATCATCCAGATTCCGATCACCTTCACGTCCTTCAAGTGGATGAAGGCAAGATCCATGGAGTCCATCAGATTGTCTGCGGTGCCCCGAATGCCCGAAAAGGCCTTAAGGTCATCGTGGCCAGGACCGGAGCCGTCTTACCAGAGGTAACCATCGCCCCATCCAAAATCAGAGGCATAGAGTCTGACGGCATGTGCTGCTCCTTATTGGAATTGGGTGTAAATAAGAAAATGCTCTCCGAAGAGCAGACCAAAGGCATCGAAGAATTGCCAGCGGACGCGCCAGTCGGAGAAGAAAACGTCTTAGGCTATCTAGGCTTAGACGATACCATCCTGGATTTATCCTTATTGGCCAATCGCCCGGATTTATATTCCTTGGAGAACGTCGCCAGAGAAGTGGCCACTTTGTTCCACGCCAACTGCAAGTTGGATGACCTCCATTCCTATGAGGAATCATCCAACAAGTTCGTTTCGGATTCCTTAACCGAAAACTGCGATAGATTCGGCACTATTTTGGTGAAGAATGTCGTTACCAAAGAGTCACCGAAATGGATGAAAGAACTCCTCCGTTCCGAAGGAATCCGTTCCATCAACAACATCGTCGATATCGGTAACTTCGTTATGTTATTAACCGGCCAGCCGCTTAATATGTACGACGCCGATAAGCTCCCAGAAGCCAAATTGACCGTCCAAAACGACATCGAAGGCGACTGGGTAGCCATGGATGATAAGACCTATCATCTCGAAAAAGGCGATTTATGCGTCTGCTCCAAAGGAAGATGCATGTGCCTCGCCGGCATCATGACCTCCAAGGAATGCGAAGTCACCCCAGAGACCAAGAACGTCGTGGTGGAAGCCGCCCATTTCGATGGGGCCTCCATCCGTAAGACCTCCAATAGATTGGGCCTTTCCTCCGATTCCTCTCAACGTTTCGTTAAAGGCACCAATTTGGAGAACATCGAACGTGCCTTAAGAATGGCCGCCGTCCTCTTGCTTGATGAAGCTAATGCTAAAGAAGTCTCTAAAATCTATGACTTCAGAACCGCTCCAAAGAAAGAGAAAATCATCGATGTTACCTTGGATTATATCAATAATCGCTTAGGCACATCCTTTGATGAAGACACCATCATCAAGACCCTTATGGCCGATCATCTTAAGATTGCCAAAGACGGAGATATAATGCATGTCGAAATCCCGTCTTATCGTTTGGATATCGATGGCAAAGCTGACTTAAGCGAAGAAGTCATCCGCTTATTGGGCTTGGATAATATCTCCTCCAGCTTGCCTTCTATCGAGGCTAAGAACGGTGGACTTACCGAAGCTCAGAAAAACAAGATCGCCATCCGTCGCTTACTCCGTAACCAGGGTTTGACCGAAGTCATCACTTATACCCTCACCAAGGAAAGCAACATCCCAGCCTTCAACTACCTCGCCAAAGGCGAAGCCTACAAAGTTCTCAATCCTTTGACCGAAGATAGATCCTATGTCCGTTTGTCCTTGCTCCCGAGCTTATTGGAAGTCTCTTCCTATAACGCCGCCCACCAAGTCAAAGACTTGGCTATCTTTGAAGTCTCCGATGTCGATTCAACGACCTATAAAGGACTCAGATTAGCCGCTGTCTTATCCGGCAGTAAAGAGGTTCAGTCTTCTTTGAAGGAAGAACCTTATGACTTCTATGATGCCAAAGGCATCGTCCTATCTATCTTGAATCTCTTAGGCATCCAAGAAAACAGATACGACCTCAAGGTCTTAAATAGCGGCAAAGAGGAATTCCACCCTGGC
Organism: uncultured Staphylococcaceae bacterium; assembly: GCA_964409745.1. GTDB lineage: Bacteria > Bacillota_I > Bacilli_A > RFN20 > CAG-826 > UBA4951. The sequence continues at coordinate 3,350 of CAYPED010000106.1, forward strand.
CGTTCAGCGGTGGTTACCATCGGGAAGGACACCGTGGCCGTGTTAGGCGCTTTGCATCCGAAAGCCCTCAAAGCCTACGGCTTAAAGAACGCGGTGGCCCTAGAAATCGACTTAGGCTATCTCCTTAACCTTAAGGTTGGCCCAATCAAAGCCAAAGTTCCGAATAAGTTCCCGTCAGTCACCAGAGACTTGGCTTTCTTAGTCAACAAGGATGTTGATTTCGCCTCCATCAAGAAGGAAATCAAACG
>CAYPED010000107.1:0-3589 GCA_964409745.1 uncultured Staphylococcaceae bacterium
AAGTTACCAAGATCCCAACCGGTGGCATCACCATCGGCAATAACGTTTATATCTTCTATATGTCTATCCGTTATTGGGGGACCGGTGGAAGTTGGAACGTTACCTACAATCAGTGCGTTAAAGCCACTGATAATACCTACAAGAAATTCGAGAATGTCGATGGATTAAGATGGGATGACACCGAGCTTTATTATGCCGGCCAAGTCTATCCTTTTGCCAATCCTAAGGATGAAGAACATATCTATTTCACCTCTATTCCTGGCGGCAGAAATGACGGTGCCATAATGTTTAGAGTTGACAAGGACAAATTCGAGACCAAGAGCGAATACGAATATCTGACCAAGAAAGACACCTGGGTCAAAGGGGATGAAGGAATCGCCGCTTTGAATGAAAAACCATATTATGTCTTCTCACCAGCTGTCTCCGAGCCATCTATTTTCTATAGTGAATATCTGAATAAATGGGTCTATGCGACTTTAAGAGGCTCGAATATCGTCTTTGCTACCGCCACTGATGTTACCGGTCCATACAACGATATTTATCAAGTCTGCGCCTCCAGCGATTTTGCTGGTTTATATGGTGGATTCGTCCATCCTGATTTTACCGACAGCGATGGTCAAAGAATCTATATCCAATTGTCCCAATGGACACCGATTTACAACACTTCCTTAGTCGAAGTCGTATTGAAATAATTTATGAGAATCCCAGTACCAAACACCATCAATATGACCTTCGAACAAGCGAAGGATATTCTACGAGAATATAAACTTAAGGTCATTAAGGACAATGACCCATATTTCTTTGATAAATGCGTGACCAAATACGTCGTTGATGAAAAGAAAGAAGTAGTTAACGTCTATGTCAACGACTTAGGCGAAGATTCCTTTAGTTTGGATGAGAAAGTCTTATCCGTCAGGAATCTTGGCTTTGTAACCGGTAGGAATTCCATTAACAAGGAATTGTTTGCCAAGCGCGGTGTCGGGGCCACTGACTTAGGTATCTGCGTCGATAACCACGAGAATCTCCTTTATCTCTATGGCGATTCATTCTCTGGCGTCGATTGCAATGATGGGGTATGGAATTCCAATTTCATCGCCGTCAGTGAGAACAAATATTTCTCAAACAATGTTTCTTTCTCCGACATCGTCTCTTATCCAAACGGATTAGTTAAGCCGATCAACCAGGGCCAGCACGATAAGAATGACCCAATCAATCTCGATCCAAAGAACCACAGAGAAGTCACCAAGATTCCGACTGGCGGCATAAGAATCGGCGATGAAGTCTACATTTTCTTCATGTATGTCCGTTATTGGGGAAAACCAGGAGAATGGTTCGTCACCAAAAACGAATGCTTGAAGGCTAAATCTTATGATTTAACCCATTTCGAGAGAGTGGACACCTTATCTTTTGATAACATCGAAAATGACCAATTCGGGCAGATTTATCCATTTGATAACCCATTCGATAAAGAACACATTTATCTTCTTGCCCTTCCGGGTGGAAGATTCGGGAACACCGTTCTTCTCCGTGTTAAGAAGGAAAACTTCGAAAATAAAGATAAATATGAGATTTTAACCAAAAAGAAGGCGTTTAAGCCTCTTAATAAGGTTAAAAAGGAAGATTACTTCTTCATCGTCAACATCAATGGTTCTAGTGAGGAATCCATCGTCTATAACCCATATCTTAAGAAATGGATTATCTCCAATTTAGATAGGGACGGAACCATCTACTTCTTAACCGCCGATTCTTTGACCGAAGAATTCAAGAAAGACATCAAAGTCTTGGATTTCCCTCATTTTGTGAGCTTATACGGTGGTTTCATCCATCCGAGAATGATGGACCACGATGGAAAACGTATATATTTCCAAGTCTCTCAATGGAGTCCGATTTATAACACATCGTTATTTGAAATTATTTTTAAATAAAATAGGAGTCGAAAGTTATGTATCATGAGAAATTGAACACATATATCAATCGCGAATACCACGCCATCAACGAGATGAAGAAGAATCTCGATTATCCGATGTTGGACAATGTTATTCGCGCTATCAAATCCTGCAAGGGCAAAGTGGTATTTATGGGTGTTGGCAAATCTGGCCACATCTGCGAGAAATTGGCGGCTACCTTCGCCTCAACTGGCACCCCAAGTTTCTATGTCCATTGCACTGAATCCTGCCACGGCGATTTAGGAATGATCGAAAGCAAGGATATCGTCATTCTCATGTCTAACAGCGGCTCCACCAAAGAAGTCGTCCAGAATATCGCTCCGTTAAAGAATATCGGTTGTAAATTGATAGCCTTCACTTCGAAGAAGGATTCAGTCTTAGCCAAAGGCTGTGATCTGCAAATTATCTATAAGTGTGATAAGGAAGCCGATGAGAATAATCTGGCCCCAACCAACAGCTCTACGATTTGCCTGGTTTTAGGAGATGCTATCGCCTGTGCCTTAAGCGAATCCTATAATTTCTCTAGAGCGGATTTCTATAAGTTCCATCCAAACGGAGCTTTAGGAGAATCCCTTAAGAAGGAAATCAAATAGTTATGAAAAAGATCTTCGTTCTCGCTTCTTTCGTCTATGATTTGGTTACTACCATGAAACGTTTCCCTGAAGCAAAGGAAAGCGTTTTAGGCGAGAAGTTCCAAACCTTCCCTGGGGGAAAAGGCGCCAATCAGACCGTCGCTATCAAAAGGTTAGGTGGCGATGTTATTGTCAACGGAAAAGTCGGAGATGATGATTTCGGCCATCGTTTTAAGAAACTTCTAAAAGAAGAAGGAATCGATGATAGCAATATACTTTATGGCAACGAATCTACTGGCATTGGCTGCGTTCAAGTTGATCTAACTGGCCAAAACAGAATCTGCATCGTTATGGGTGCCAACTATGAATTCAATCTCGAAGACCTTAATGTTGAGGCTTTAGAAAAATGTGACATCTTCATGACTCAGTTCGAAATGAGAAAAGAAGTCAGCGAAGGTGCAATCAAGATAGCCAAAGAAAAAGGCTTGTTGACCATTGTTAACCCTGCTCCAGCCAGAGAAATCGAAAAGGATGTTTATCCATGCATCGATTACATCACCCCTAACGAAAAAGAGGCTGAGGTCTTAACTGGTATCAAAGTGGATAATCTCGAAGATGCCTATAAAGCCGGTGAGGCTTTGTTAAATAAAGGCGTCAAAAATGTCATCATCACCTGGGGTGACAATGGCTGTGTCTTCATCAATAGAGATAAGAAGATGCATGTCAAAGGCTATAAAGCCAACGTCGTTGATACGGTGGCAGCCGGAGATTCCTTCAATGGAGCCTTAGCCTTCGCTATTGCTAACGATTATGACATCGAATACGCTCTTAAGTTCGCTAATGCGATGGGAGCTCTAACAACCGAAACCAAAGGCGCCATCCCATCTTTAAGAAAATATGCCGATGTCATAGCCTTTATGGATAAACAGAAATAGGAGATAAACTTATGGGACTTAGAAAGAAAAAAGAAAAAGTCATCGAAGAGCCAAACAAACTTGAACTCAGCGATCATGAATATGTAAAGCTCATTAACATCCATAAGGTTTACTCTAACGGAGTTGCTGCCGTCCA
>CAYPED010000108.1:0-3541 GCA_964409745.1 uncultured Staphylococcaceae bacterium
CGAGGATGCTATCTAAGGCGCCTTTGGTGTAGACGGTGTATTTATCATCCTCTTTATGTTTGGTGGACATCATCTTACGCTCGCTGTCGAATGGAAGTTCGTCCACTCTTGGGGTGAGGGATTCGATGTCCTTCTTATGCATGTTGAATTTGTTGGCTAAGACGACCAAGCAGATTTCGGTTGGATCGCCGTATAAGCCATCATCGACGGAGGCGTTGGAACATAAGGACATGCCTTTGGCTAACAGAGTTAGATCTTTCTCTTTGCCTTTGGATTCTTCATTGAAATCCTTTTCGTCGAAACAACGATCATCGGCGTAGGCTTCAACAACAGTCATGCGGTTTTCGGTAAGGGTGCCGGTTTTATCCGAGCAGACCACCGAGACGGCGCCTAAGGTTTCAACCGATGGGAGCTTACGGACAACGGTGTTGGCTTTGACCATACGTTGCACACCGATGGATAAAACGATGGTGACCACCGCAGCCAAGCCCTCTGGGATGGCGGCGACGGCTAACGCGATAGCGCTCAATATGGAATCAATCCATGAAGCGATGTCGGATTGATTGTTATGAACAAAGATGTAAATGATGTCAACAATGAGGACCAAGACGACGATGCCTAAGGTGAAAATACCCAGGACCTTGCTTAATTTGGCCAAGACCTTCTGAAGTGGGGTTTGCTCATCTTCTTCGGAATCCAAGGCTTTGGCAATGTGTCCGATTTCGGTGTTCATGCCGGTTGAAACGACCACACCTTTGCCACGGCCATAAGTAACTGGGGTGGACATGAAAGCGAGGTTGACCCTGTCGCCGATTCCGACCTCATCAGAGAAAGTGATATCGGCGTTCTTTAAGACAGGGACGGATTCTCCCGTAAGGGAGGATTCGTTGACTTTGAGGTTGACGGCTTCGATAAGACGGAGGTCGGCTCCAATGGTGTCGCCTTCTTCAAGAACAACGACATCCCCTGGGACCAAGTCCTGGGATTTGATTTTGATTCTTTGGCCATCGCGGATGACGTGGCATTCCGGGGCGGCTAAGTTTTTAAGGGCGTCCAATGAGGTTGCGGCTTTGACTTCTTGGACGGTACCGATTATGGAGTTAAGGATAATGACGGCTAAGACGATGACGACATCTGGCCAGTCGCCGACTTCGAGGAAAGAGAAATAACCTGCTTTGACGGTTTCATAGATAGAAACACCAATAGTAACGGCGATAGCGGCGAACAAAACGAAGATCATCGGATTGTTCATCTGCTCGAAAAAGATGCGGATCCAAGACTTTTTCTTCTTCTCCGCTAATTTGTTTGGGCCATATTTCTCTAAACGTTTCTTGGCTTCTTCCTCAGAAAGGCCAGTATCAAAATTCGTATCGAGTTCTTTTTCAATATCTAAAAGATTCTTATTTTCAAACATACGATTACTCCTTAAACGAACATATTGTCGTCTCGCGCATAATCATATGGTAAGGTCCCGGATATCCATTGATATCGTGTTGACGGTCACTTACTAGGCTACTCCCGACAGCGCTTTATTATAATAGGGTTCAGGAATATATCTAACTAAAAGTTAAAATATTGATAAGTTACATAGAAAAGGGTCTGTTTTGCCGAATTATAAAGGCTACGGCTAGAAAGAAAATTGTTCACTGCCACTGAACGATTTTTCGAGATTTGGTGAAATTGTTCAGTTGCAAGACAAACATTGAACACGATCAATTAATACAGTCAAAGTCTAAATCAGTTTCAAGCAGAAGCTGTTTAAGAGTCTTCCCATCTATGATGATTCCGTCCAAGGCGTCATAAATGGACTTGTAAGTAGCCACAGATTTGCAATTTACGCAATACAAATAATTGTTTTCCTCGAAATCCCAATCCAAGCAATGTTGAAATGGACACAGCACAATTTAGAGTTGAGCAAAAAGAAAAGAAGTGATGAGCTTCGTAACGAATTTCATCACTTCAGATTTAAACAAACTTTAGTAACGACTATTTAATAGCGGTGAGATTTGTCGCCTCAGGAGCATTGGCATCTTTTTTCATACACATCGTTGTATCGGTGTCGTTAAAGATGTTACCAGAAGAAGTAATCTTTGGATTTACATCAAACGAAGTTGCATAGTAGCCAATATAAGGAGCGCTGATGTTATTATTCTTGATTTCATAGGTGACATCGCTATTTGTGGCAGCACTATGGAAGGCGAAGGCGTTACCAGCGTTAACATCGATTGTATTGTTGTTCACGACAAATGATTTACCATCTGTTAATTGAATAGCTTGACGATCAGACTCACTTTGAGTGCTGATAATTTTATTGTTTGTGACGATAAATTCAGCTTCAGGACGTTGTAAGTTAATGCCACGTGTATAATTGTTAAATGTGTTCCCATCAAGAGTAATTGTGCCACTTGCGCCTTGCGACACAAATGCATACTGGGTTTTGCTTATTGAATTAAATGTTGAATTTTTAATAGTAATCTTGGCTTTATAATTTTGATAAGAATATAAATTGCCATTAAAGGTACAACGATCAAATTCGAAAACACAGTCAACATTAGTGTTTTGATATGCGGATCCAGGCATAGATTTAATGCCATTAAATGTTACGTTAGAGCATTTTAATGCAGTATTTGGAGTAGTACCTGCCCACCAGTTATACGGAACAGCGAATGTACCACCGACACTACTTAAATCGAGTTCTGCATCATCGCCGACACCGGCAATATTAATTTCAGTAATATTAAGATTGTCACCGAATCTATTGGCAGCGCGTCCAAATGAGAACATCTTTGTATCGACAACTTTTTGATAACCGTGGATATTCCAAGTGATTTTGCCTCCATCGGTGAAGAAAGCATTGAAGTCAGAAGCGCTCATTGGCTGTTCACCGAGACCACACTTTTCCTCTAATTTTGCCTTAATTTCGCTATAAGCTTCTTCGGCAGTATAATATTTTTTGCCTTCTACATCAGCGATTCCGGCGATAGTGACGTAATCTTTAATAGCATTGCTTTGAACTGCTTCGACAATAAAATTGAGACTGCAAGAAGTACCTTGATAAGCGTTTCCTTTATCGGAAGGAAGCGAGACTTCACAAGACAGTTCAGTTGCGGCACTGTCAACTGATAAATTAACCCAGGATGTAACTGTTTCACCTTCGTAGTCGCCGATTTTAATATCTAGACCATCATATAATCCAGTATCCTTAGCTAATGAAATTCTGGTGCGATATTTAACAACTACATTGCTGCTATTCTTAACAGTGATTTTAAATGTCACTTTATCTCCTGGAGTAACTTTATCAAGAGTTAAAGCATTGCCCTCAATTGAGGCGGTTCCTCCATTGTTAAATACGCCTTGAGTATCAGTCAAAGCGATGTTTTCAGCGTCGGTTTCAGGATCTCCGGTCAATGTACCGGATTTTCCTGAATATGTTTTCAGATCGCTGATTGTCGCTGTAACGTCGACCTTACCAGACGTGACTGCGATGTTGGTCTTGGACTCGCTGGTGAACAAAGCGTAAGTCGAGCCGGCGATGACCGAG
>CAYPED010000109.1:0-3510 GCA_964409745.1 uncultured Staphylococcaceae bacterium
ACAACTCCAACGCCATCGAAGGCAATACCCTGACTTTAAGAGAAACGGGCTTGGTCTTACAAGGCCTAACAATCGACAAAAAACCTCTCAAAGATCATCTTGAAGTAATTGGGCACAAGGAGGCCTTTGATTTCATTTGCGACCTCGTAAAGAACAAAGCCGAATTAACCGAAAGCTATATCAAACAAATCCATTATTTGGTTTTATCCAATCTTCCCACCGACCGTGGCGTTTATCGAAAAGTCCCAGTCAGGATTTTGGGAGCGAAGACCGTGCCGGTCGACCCATATTTAATCGAGCCAAAAATCCAAGACTTACTTATCTGGTATAAGGAATCCGAAGATAATTTCTTAATCAAACTAGCAAAGTTCCACATTCAATTCGAATCGGTACATCCGTTCATCGATGGAAACGGCAGGACCGGAAGGCTTTTGGTCAATCTCGAATTGATGAAGATGGGATATCCGCCGATTGATATCAAATATAAGGACAGGATGGCTTATTACAACGCCTTTGATGCCTATCATACTGGAGGCGATTTGGTACCGATGGCAAAACTCTTCGGCAAATATCTAGTCGAAAGGCTGGAAACTTATAACAAAATTCTCGATGCGTAGTCTACAAATTAAAAAACGTCGGCTTAATAACTGGCGTTTTTTGAAGGCAATGGAGCGCGTGGCGGGAATCGAACCCGTGTGGCCAGCTTGGGAAGCTAGAGTTCTACCATTGAACTACACGCGCAGTAAGAAGATTATATACAAATCCGTCCATAAAAACAAAAAAACCGAGTGCTGACCTCGGCCTTCTGTTGTAATAGAGTGGTGGGTGCTGCGAGGATCGAACTCACGACCTCCTGTACGTCAAACAGGTGCTCTCCCAGCTGAGCTAAACACCCACTTAGCTGGACACGCTTTTTAGCGCGTTCATTATTATATGAGCGAGCCTATCGGCACGCAAGCAGAAATTAACCGAATAAAGAGAAAAGAAAAAAGCCCATCGTCTTGGGCTTCGTTACTTTTTATTAATGGTGCCGACTAGCGGAATCGAACCACCAACCTACTGATTACGATTCAGTTGCTCTGCCAATTGAGCTAAGTCGGCACGGCAAATAATATAACCTAATTCCGTTCCCTATTCAATTCTTGAAAGGGTAATCCAAGAGGCGATGGAGGCGAAGAATTCTCCTAATGGAGACAATAAAAGCAAGAAGATGCTGATTAAGGACGAGGTTGAGACCGCACCTAAGGCGAACCACATACCGATATATAAGCCTTTGCCAACAATCAATAAGGCAAAGAAGATGCCAGCAAGGATCTTGACTTGCTTGAGGTTAGTTCTCCCAAAACCATAGAGGAGGCGACGGAGTTTAACAGAGGTTACGATGCCAAGGGCCGCCTCACCACCGATGACCACAAAGAGGGCGATTTGGATAAGCAACTGGGTGGTATCAGCAGACATGCCAATGTCGATGGCGGAGTAAACACTGTCAAAGACAAGGGTGATTGTAGACAAGACTATAAAGGTCAAAACACCCATTCCCGCTTTGGCGTTGTTCTCGACGTTTCCTTGCAACAATCTGACATAGCAAATCATCATGATGATGAAGTTCCAAATGAAGCTGAAGGAAGATGTCCTGGTGGTGACATATTCGTAAATTCCGAGAATGAAATTAGCCGTTTCCAAGGCGATGGCCAAGATAATGAAAATAAGGGCAAAGGTACGCTTGCCGTGATATTTGAATTGGTTGATGAATCTGCTCATGGAAAGGATTATATACCATATCTCTAATTTGAAGAAATTGTTCTTCAAAATGTGTAGGAAGTGCGTTATTTTAAAAGATGGCCGATTTCTGTCTTTTCATATAATGAATTCGGTCTATTATTTGCCCATGCCAAATTTCGAGAAGACCCCATTAATCAACGTCGATCACATCACCAAGGACTATGGTTCTGGGCGCGGTATTTTTGATGTTGACTTCAAATTGTATAAAGGCGAATGCCTAGGGTTTTTAGGACCTAACGGAGCTGGAAAATCCACCACCATCCGCCACATTATTGGCTTCTCCACCCCGGATAAAGGCACGATTACCATTGAAGGTTTGGACGCTAGAAAACAATACGACAAGACCTTGCGTTATATCGGATATGTCCCTGGCGAAATCGCTTTGCCATCTGGCGTAAACGGAAATGAATTCCTCACCTTGGAACAATCTTTATCCGGAGTCCATAACGACGAATTGAAAAATGAATTAATCGAATACTTTGAAATCAGCAAATCTGAATTGAAAGTCGATACCAAGCGCATGTCCTTGGGCAATAAGCGTAAATTGGCCATCATCTCGGCTTTTATGAATGATCCTGACATCCTCATCTTAGATGAACCAACCTCTGGTTTGGATCATAAAATGCAGGAAAAATTCATCGAGTTGGTCAAAAAGGAACAAGCCAAAGGCAAGACCATTTTGCTTTCTTCCCACATCTTTTCAGAAGTCGATGCCTGCTGCACCAGAGTCTTGATCATCAAGGACGGCAAATTGGTTTCCGAAATCACCACCGATTCCTTGAAGAACGCTTCGAATCAGTCCTATACGGTTGTCTTCAAAAACAAGGAAGATCTCAATTCCTTCAAGGAAAGCCATCCAAATCTAACTTACTTCCTTATCGAGAAGGAAAATACTTTGTTCTTCGGCATGGACGATAAGGATATTAACGATTTGTTGAAAGACCTATCCAAATACGAAATCGTTTCGTTTAGCAATAAGAAGGAGTCTTTGGAAGACTTCTTCATGAAGTTCTATCAATCCAATAAGAAATTCGAGGTCATCAAATGAGCGACGTTGTCATCAAAGCCACAAATCTAACCAAAGACTACGGGCTAGGCCGCGGCATTTTCGATATGAACTTCGAAATCAAAAAGGGCGAGATGATTGGTTTCGTTGGCTCTAACGGAGCCGGTAAAACCACCACCATCCGTCACATTATGGGCTTCTTAAAGCCAACTTCCGGTTCTATCACCGTCAATGGTTTGGAATGCCATGAACATGAGGCGGAAATCGCCAAATTAATCGGCTATGTACCAGGCGAAATCGCCTTCCCGGATTTAAAAACCGGTATCTCTTTTTTGAAGATGCAAGCCGAATTGTGCGGATTGAAGGATTTCACCCGGGCCAATGAATTGATCCAGAAATTGGCGTTGGATCCTAACGCTTCTTTGAAGCGTATGTCCAAGGGCATGAAGCAAAAAACGGCTTTGGTGGCAGCTTTGATGAATGATCCAGAAATCATCATTTTGGATGAGCCTACCACCGGCTTGGACCCTTTGATGCGCGATGAATTCCTTTCCATCATCGAGGAAGAACATAAAAAGGGCAAAACCATCTTTATGTCCACCCACTTATACGAAGAAGTCGAGGCTACCTGTGATAAAGTCGCCTTAATCGACAAAGGAAGAATCATCGATATGGTTGAATTGTCCAAGGTTTCCGACCCCGATATTCAAACCTTCTTCGTC
>CAYPED010000110.1:0-3482 GCA_964409745.1 uncultured Staphylococcaceae bacterium
GGTCGAATAGGCCTTACTGTTGAATTTGCCGCCGGCATGAAGGGCGGTGAAGATCAATTGGACCGCTGGCATACCGGTTTGTTGATGAATATCAACAGGTAAACCACGACCTTCGTCGTCGACTTGGACGGAGCCATCTTTGTGGATGGTGACGGTTATCTTGTTGCCGTAGCCGTTAACGGCTTCGTCGATAGAATTATCGACGATTTCCCAGCCCAAATGATGGAGGCCAGTGCTGTTGGTCGAGCCGATATAGACGCCAGGACGCTTCCTGATGCCTTCGAGTTCGCTTAAAACCTCGATGTTCTCGGCAGTATAGCCTTGGGCAGCCTTAAGAACCTCTTGCTCATTTGGGGCGAGATTGTTGTTTTCTTGTTCGTTGAGCATGCGTATATTATTGCACACTTACGCACGAAGAACAAAGTCTTTAAGCCTTGATTGAAGAAAATTCGCCACTAGTGGCGAAATTCGACCAATGCCAAAATAAATGGCTTTATACTCCTATATACGATATTTAGTATATTTTTAGTAGTTTTATCGTATATGTATATATCTTTGATATATAACTTACTAGAAACAAAAAAGAGATGGATTACTCCACCTCTTATTTTGGAATCTTACATTTGGGAATTCATGTTCTTCATGATGGCGCGGATTTGAGCCTCGGTCGGCTTTCTTCCCATCTGCGCATACATGGTGCGAATCATCTTCTCGTTGATTGGAGGATTCTTCTTCATCTGAGACTTGAATAAGGCTCTGGCGCCGAAGAAGCCACCGATCAAGCCAACGACCAATAAGGCGATGGCGATGCCGAACCACGGGCCATTCCAACCGAATTCGGTGCTACTGGCTAATAAGTTCATCTTTAGGCCCTTCCGTCGTATTTGCCGGTCGAAGTGTCGACTAAGATCTGGTCTCCTTCATTAATGAAGAGAGGTACTTTGATGACCAAGCCGGTCTCGAGGGTAGCGTCTTTGGAGCCACCGTTGGAGATGGTGTCGCCACGGACACCCGGCTCAGTTTCGGTGACGGTCATGGCGACCTTGGCTGGAAGGACGATGCCGATGAGCTCGCCTTCGAAGGTATTGATCATGACTTCAAGGTTTGGAACGAGGTATTTGGCTTCGTTCTCTAAGAGGGCGTGTGGGATTTCCATTTGCTCATAGGTCTTTGGATCCATGAAGCAATAGGTGATGCCGGAATCATAAAGATATTGGGAAGCGACTTTGTCCAAGCGGGCTTCGGTTACATCGTAACCGGAGTTACGGGCCAATTCGGTGATGGCACCGGTTCTGACGTTCTGGACTTTGACTTTCGCGACCATCTTTCTCATAGCGGTCTTGTTAAGAAGGATATCTAAGCAGCGATAAAGGTTGCCTTCATCGATGAAGTAGTTCCCTGGGCGTAATTCTGTAACGTTCATTTTTTCTTCTCCCTAAAAAAGCATAAGTATTCTACATTCATTTCTTTTGTAAGAAAAGAACGTGTTTATCGCTTAAGAAATTAAATACGGATTGAGCCTTTTCTCGGTCCTTAAGTCCGATGATTGCTCATGTCCTGGATAAACCTTGGTCTCGTCGGGAAGCTTCTTAAGCTTAGCTAATGACGATTCCATCTTCCTTCCGTCTCCGCCTGGCAAGTCCGACCTCCCCACCGAGAGATGGAAGAGGGTGTCGCCTGAGAAAAGGACTTTGTCCTTCTCATTGTAGAAGCAGACACTTCCCGGGGTGTGGAACGGGGTGAAGATGACTTTTAAGGAATAACCACCGATTTCTAGCATTTCCTCATCTTCCAATTCATGGATGTCATAACCTTCGATTTTTAGTCCTTTCAATAGATTGAAACGGTCATCGGTCAGATATTTGACGTCCTCTTCGTGGATATAGATGGGGGCTTTATGCGTGGAATTCGATAGCCCGTAGATGTGGTCGTAATGCCCGTGCGTAAGCAAATATGCCAGGACTTTCCCGGCATGATGCTTATCGACGTAGCGGTCCAGACAACCGTTTTGGTTGTTGCCAGGGTCCACCACGATACAAGGCTCACCCTCTTCGCCGATGATGTAGGTATTGGCGAAATAGGGGGACTGGAACGGACAAACGATCTTCATTGTCGTCCCTTAATACAAAAATAAGGCCTTAGGCCTTATTTAAGTTTCTTGATTTCTTTATGAACCGTAACTTTGCGGCAGCGTGGGCAATATTTGTTGAGCTCGATCTTATCTGGATGGGTTCTCTTATTGCGGGTGCCGAGATAGTTATGTTCGCCGCATTCGCTGCAAGCGAGGATGATTTCATCACGTTTACTGGTTGCCATAGTTAATCACTTCTTTCTTTTAAGCGTTGCTACTTTATCATAACGAAAAGCGATTATCTAGATATTTGTTAACTTTGCTTATGCAATAATGAGAAAACTCTAGAAAATATAGCCACCTTCGCTCAAAATTAGTCAGCATGAAGAGAAACGAGACCAAGAAAATCAAATTAGGCGACATCTATATTGGGGGGCAGGACAAAGTCCTTATCCAAAGCATGTGCTCGGTTAAAACCGAGAGAGTCGACGAAGTGGTCGCCCAAATCAACGAATGTGCCTCTTTGGGCGCGGACATCATGCGCGTCTCTGTCCTCGATATGAAAGACGCTATAGCCATCAAGGACATCATTTCCAAAATATCGATCCCTCTCGTTGCCGATATCCATTTCGATCCCGAATTGGCTCTCGCTTCCATCGAGTCCGGCTGCTCCGCCATCCGCCTCAATCCAGGCAATATCAAAGATAAATCCGACATAATCCGCATCGCCAATAAGTGCAAAGAGAAGAATATCCCTATCCGTATCGGCGTCAACGCTGGTTCCTTGGATGACTCCATCAAAGGAGATACCCTGGCCGAGAAATTGGTCAATTCGGCCAAGAAAGAAGCTTCCATTCTCGAAGAAATCGGATTCAATGACATAGTCATTTCCCTTAAGGCTTCCTCAGTCAAAGACACGATTGAGGCTTATGAATTAGCCTCCAAGGAATTCTCTTATCCGTTGCATCTGGGCGTAACTGAGGCTGGCCCGAAAGATATTGGGCTTATCAGAAGCGCCGCAGCCTTGTCCCCGCTTCTTCTAGAAGGCCTAGGAGACACGATCCGTATCTCTTTGAGCGATAACCCAAAAGAAGAGATAAAAGCCGCCAGAAGGCTTCTCATCGATTTAGGGCTCATGCGTGGGCCAAGATTGATTAGCTGCCCAACATGCGGAAGAACCCAAGTCGACTTATTGCTGTTAGCCAACATAGTCAAAGACTATCTGGAGAAATATCCTACATGGGATGTGACCATCGCCGTGATGGGTTGCCCCGTTAACGGAGTGGGTGAAGCCAAGTAATCCGATATAGGCGTAGCCGGAGGTAAAGATAGCTGGACCTTATTCAAAAAAGGTAAAGTTATCCGTACCATCCCTAATGACGAAATTAGCAAAGAATTCCTAAAGGAATTA
>CAYPED010000111.1:0-3466 GCA_964409745.1 uncultured Staphylococcaceae bacterium
ATTTTAAGCATCTTGTAAACATGTTGTCAACTTTTGTTCAAACTCGCTCAAAAGTGCAGTTTTCTATATCAGATTAAAATAAATCGCGAGTGATCCAGTAGTTCATAACAATGAATAAACAAATTTTACAATTAGGCAAAAGCTGGCAAGATGAAAATATTTTGAAATTGTAAACATCATTTCTCCATGTTATCCTTTATACATGTTTACATTGGCTTCATTAAAAGACTACTTGCTTAAAAACGGAATCAACAAGTTTTTCTTCAAGAAACTTGCTGAGAATGACAACTCCAAAAATCAAATTTATCTTGGTGGCTCTTTTGATGTCATCCAAGATATTCCCTTTGGAAAGATTGTCATTGAACAAGGACTAAAGAAACCAGTATACAAAGCACCTCTGGACTTTTGGTGGATTGGAGAAAATGGGAATATTGAACCAGCAAAAGGAGCTCAACTCATAATGTATCCCAAATACCCTGAAGTACGACTATCAGGATTTCTTAAAGGTTGCAAGATTGCACCTTCAGAATATCTTCAGCCAATTCCAAAAGACGAGAGGACAGGAAGAAACGATGGAAGAATCCTTATTCTAGCGCCCATTAACAAAAAGATATATGCATATCTTGCTGTCCCAAATTCACAGCTTGCCAATGAACTTCAACAATTACCTTATGATGGCATCCTTGGAAGTGTTGAAACTGGGAGCGGAAGTAGTAGAGACGAGCTCTTATTCCTTTTGCGCAAAGCTTGGTTAGAAAATCCACATCAACTTGTACGCATGTATGCAGATGGCTCAATAAAACCATATTCAAGCAAGAATGCAGGAGGTTATACCCTTGAGGCGTTCTTTGGAATTAGGCCAAACGGAAATCCTTTTCCCGATTACAAAGGTTGGGAATTAAAAAGCTTGAGTGGAAATGTTGCAACACTTATGACTCCACAACCAGATGGAGGCCTATACCATGAACTTGGTAACGATGAATTTGTCAGGCGATTTGGACACCTTACTGAGGATGGGCGGATGTACTTTACAGGGAAATACACCTCTCAATTAGATAACGAAAATAGAATCATTGTTGTAGACGGATTTGATGCCACAACCGGCAAAATACTAAAGGAAGATGGTTGCGTTGGACTTATCCAAAAAGATACGCTACTTGCATCTTGGTCTTTTCCGCATTTGATAGAACATTGGAATACTAAACATAACCAAGCTTGCTATGTAAAATACAAGAAGAGAACAGATACAGATTTAATTGACTTCAAGTCAGAAGTTCTTTTGTGTGAAAGAACTTCTGCAATCATGTTGTTACAAGCTCTTGCATATGGAAGAGTATATCTAGACCCAGCATGCAGAGAATCAAAAGCTAGGAATCAATTCAGAGCAACTTTTAACAATTTGTTTTGCTTATACGAATTCTCTGAACGTGTTGATTTGTCTATTTCTAACAAATAACTACTTAGCTGTTGTATATTCCTTTCTTTCTTTATATACTGGGACTAATTTGGTACGGAAATAATCCCAGAGGTGTTATATGTCCAAGCAAATTCACTATACAATCTCAGATGACTTATATTTGCAAGTACAAGAACAAGCTGCAGCTTATGGCGTTTCAACCCAGCAATTATTCAACGACGCTGTAATTGCTTACATAAACAAACTTATCAAGCCTGCGGTCTCTGAATCATTGGAAAAATCTTTTGACTTCATTGATTTGTTCGCTGGGATTGGAGGAATGCGTATTGCTTTTGAGCGGAACGGAGGATGTTGCGTTTTTTCGTCAGAATGGGACAAGAAATGCCAAGAAACATATTTTGCTAATTTTGGAGTAATTCCCAATGGAGACATAACTGCAATTGACCCTAATGACATTCCAAACCATGATATCCTTGTTGCAGGTTTCCCATGCCAACCATTCTCAATTGCGGGAGTATCCAAGAAAAACAGTTTAGGTAGGGCCACTGGTTTTGAAGACAAAACACAGGGAACATTATTTTTCAACATATGTAAAATTCTTGAAGCAAAACGACCAAAAGCTTTCATGCTTGAAAATGTAAAGAACCTCAAAAGCCATGACCATGGACACACTTGGGAGGTAATTGAAAGTTCATTAAAGGATTTAGATTACTCTGTATCTGCAAAAATACTTGATGGACAAGATTTTGTTCCTCAACACAGAGAGAGAATACTAATCATCGGATTTGACAAAAGAAGATATGGTGATGTTGATTTCAAGTTTGACTACAAAATTCCAGAAACAAAACCCAAACTCATAGATATTCTTGAAAAAAATCCTGCAGATAAATACACACTAACACAAAACCTTTGGACATATCTTCAAAATTATGCTGCAAAACACAAGGCTGCGGGCAACGGATTTGGTTATGGTATGCCAGACCTCAATGGAGTTTCTCGAACACTAAGTGCTAGATATTACAAAGATGGATCAGAAATCCTTATCAATCAAGGAGACGGAAAACTTCCAAGACGCCTTACGCCACGCGAGTGTGCAAGACTCCAAGGATATCCCGATGATTACAAAATTGTTGTTAGTGATACTTCTGCATACAAACAATTTGGAAATTCCGTTGTTGTTCCTTTAATGACAGAAGTTGCAAGACTCGTAACAACAAAGTTAAAAGAATTGGAATTAAATGTTTTATCCTCATGCAAAAACATTTGTTAGTTCCAAGTCGTAAATTGCTTTGTACGTTCTAAGCGGATAATTGGGAAGAACGCTATCTATCATTTTCTTTGTAATTTTATTTTGGAGAATGAAATATTTTAAACTTTCAGCTTTGTTTATTTGTGAATCTGAAAGATTGTCTATATCTTTTAAAACCTCCAACAACATAACAGCTTTAACATTCTCTTGTGTTATAGGAAAAGAGGCTCTTCTGATAATGTAATTAAACTTACCAATAGAAACCTCTCTTGTAATTGCCTTTGTGTTATTGCTAACAATCTCTTTAACTTGTGGAACTTGATTAGACAGACCCATTACATTTGCAAGAGTATGTCCACTGTAGCAACCATAATAGTCGTGATTATCAGTGATGTATTTTAACTCTGCAACTTTATCAGCGTTAGGAACATATGGAATTCCAGAGATTGTTTTCTTGGGAAGATAATAAACACCTTCAATAAACCTACACAATTTTCCACTATCAGTGAGGCTTTTTACCTGATGACAAAGACTATCATAGCTAATATTGAGACCGATATTTTTCAGAAGAAACAATTCACCTGGCTTGTAAAGGTTTTCTAAGTTTTCTAACAACATCATTCAGTAAAATTAATTATCTATATTAATTTCACTGAAGTCAAGAATTAGTTAATTTATGGATTGACGTTTTAAGCTCTTAATGCTAGCATATCCTTAGTTATACTTAACAAAAGATAAGGGAGACTAAACTATGATAAGAGCTTTAATTATTGCATTGTTTGTTCTGAATTCTGTGTATG
>CAYPED010000112.1:0-3444 GCA_964409745.1 uncultured Staphylococcaceae bacterium
CGCTTCTTCTAAAGTAGAATAAGCAATGGATATATGCCTTACTTGGTTAAGAAGCGGGCCTTCCACCATCAATTCATCAACGGCTTTATATAAGTAAGATGGCGAGTCGGTGCTTATGGGTAATGCGCGTTGCTTATTGTAAAAGCCCGTATCGATGCCTCCGATGAAGATCGATATCTTCCCGGCTAGCTTGTTTTCATTCCTAAGTCTCTTACAAAGTTCATCGGTCATTTCCCTTAGAAGAAGGTGACATTCGGCTTGGGTGTAATCTCTAATTAACGTCTGTCCAAGGGTGAGGCTTCTATCCATCGGAACATAGGCTTGTTCGATATCTGAATTGTCTATGCCGTTAGCCATGTCGTGGAGTTGGTCGCCCACGATACCAAATTCTTTTTCCAATAGTTCGATAGGGGTGGTTGCCAATTCTTTCAATGAATGGATGCCAATTCTTGATAAATGAGACGATATCCCGTCGGATATGCTCCAAATTTTGGTTATAGGGCTTATTTTCCATAACTTAGTTGGAACATCCTCGTAATTCCAATGAGCGATATATGGCGGTTTCTTTTTGCCTTCGTTGTCTAAAGCCGCTTTAGCCAAAAACATGTTGGGTCCAATCCCTGCGGTGGCGACCAAACCAAGTTCCTTTTTGATTCTCTTTTGAATCCTTGAGATTATCTCTTCGGCAGATACTCCGTACATACGCATATAAGGGCCTAGATTAAGAAAGGATTCGTCGACTGAATAAATGTGCAAATCTTCCTCGGCGATGAAATCTAAAAAGATGGATACGACCTGGGCACTTATCCTTAGGTAATAAGACATCCTTGGCTGGGCAAATATCATTCCTGGGACGTCGGGCAAATCCTTCTTCCTGCAAACGTTTGGAATGCCATATTTCTCTTTGAGATATGGAGTGGCCGACATCACAACCGAAGAGCCAGATCTATAGGGGTCGCAGCAAACCAAAGGAGTTTTAAAAGGATCCAAATGTCTGGCTGCGCATTCGCAGGATGCGTAGAAACTCTTTAAATCGATGATGCCGATAACCTTTTCCATGGTGGCCTATATTCTCATTAAAAGGGGAAATAAGAACCAGTCTTGTAATCAGAAAACACGATTGTCTCGAAACAAAAAAATCATAAACATGTAGGTCTTTAGCTTTTAGCAAGTAACAGTCTATTTTGATACACGGACGAACCTTCGATGGTGGCTTATCAAAGGTGTTTATATTTTGTCGTTGTAACAAACGTCAAATATCCAAATATCCTTACAAATAAACTAATACCTATCGATATTCGAAACGAGCATTTTCTTCCTTGCTCGGGGTTGGGGTTTTGCCTTGAATATGGAATGGTTTGTTCATATAATAGCCAAGCCGTGGGGCATTAGCTCAGCTGGGAGAGCGCCTCGTTCGCAACGAGGAGGTCAGCGGTTCGATCCCGCCATGCTCCACCAATATCGACAAATAGGATGCGATTGTGCATCCTTTTTATTTCGAAATATTGCGCCAAAAATTATGATGTTAACCCTTTAGTTATTTGCTTCCATGTTTTTTGCTCCTTCTATGAGAGCGTATAAATCCTCTACGGATGAGATATCATGGTTATTTATAAATAAACTCAAATAACTCGAATTTGTTCTTAAATCTTCGTCGATGATGTAAAAATGATCCCCATCGAATGCCATTTTATTTGTGACCAACAAATACCAAATGGCTACCAAACAATCGCCTCCACCGAGAATTAAATTAGAACCATTGGAGCCATAAAGAATGTAATTGATATTACATCCATATATTTTGCAAAGGTCATCAAGCACGTCTATCCGCGGAAGGGTCGTGCCTTTTTCGTACGCTATTAACGACTGCTGGGTTAGGCCTCTCTTACTTTTTGCACTAACAGTTTTGAGTGTCAGCCCAGCATCTTGTCTCTTTTGCTTAAGTCTAATATTCCAGTCTTTTTCCATAAATATTAAAGAAAACTTTAACAAAAATATTATAATTTAAAACCAGCTTTAATATCAAGTACAATGCTTATGAAAACAGGAGGAGACAAAAATGAATTTTAAAATAGGCGGCGGCGACCGCTTTCAAGAATACGATCCAGAAGACGGGCGATATAAAGAAAAGAATTTTGAAGCCTTGTTGGAAGAAGATATGAAGAATCTTGTGTTGGGTCATATTTTTGGCATAAAAAGTAACGAATATTTGATTCGCTTTCCGCATTATGGAATTCACGATGATGAGTATTGCAAACTTTTTGTCAAATATATTAGAAAGCACATTGATCTTGGCGATGCGGAAATTGCCGAATCTAAAATTAATTATTTGCTTACTGAGCAAAAAGGAAGAGATAAAAGCAAATTTCTGCTGGAGCTAGGATATAATTTAAGGTGTTCGGAAGCATTGATCGATGATATTTACGAAGGCACGGATTTTAAAACCTTAGAGTTTAAAAAAATGACCGAATATTCTCTCAATGCTAGGGCAAAAACAAAACTCAAAGGATATATAGTCACCACTGCGTGGCAAATCAACAAAGATGGGACGGTTAGATTCATAACCTTAATCCCTGGAGGAGATAAAATATGGAAATAAAAATGGGCGATATCATCAAAACCTTAGTTGATAAAGAGGCGGAATGGGATGAAAAATTTATTTTTCCGAAGGGAAGCCGTGCATTAGTCTGCGAAGTTTATGAAGGAGACGCCATACTTGTTGAAACGGAAGATAAATATCCATTTGCCCTTGTTACTTACAAAAAAGGTGAGTATGAGAAAATAAGCGATTGATTTGATGACGGCTAGTTTTTGTTGATTTCGATTATTTCCTTGATGAAAGAAGGCCAATCACGCACAACGCCGTGCGCATATATCTTCTTTTGTTTTTCTAATTTGGCAGATGCTTGATCCATAACGGCGTAAGTAACAAACCCTGCCTCGTAGGAACTCTTTAATCCGGTTGGCATGTCTTCAAAGACGATAGTTTCTTCAGGCTTAACGCCTAATAATTTGGCCGCTCGAATATAAATCTCTGGGTGGTCTTTGCTTTTGCCGACATCGGCGACGTTTATCTTGATATCGAAATATTTGTTTAAATCCAATCTATCCAAACTTGGTTCAAACAAGTCAACCTCACCGGCAGTGGCCAAGGCAAGTTTTAGGCCTTTTTTATGTAGGTATTCAAGTATTTCACGAGATCCTTCTTTTAATGGCAAAGTGTGCGCATAAGCGTCTCTAGCCATCTCCATCCACTCGTTAATCATCTGTTCGTCGGTTCTGTTGATGCCATATTTCTCACGAGTAATCTTAGCGGCTCCTTTGAGGTTGGTGTGGGCGATATCTTCCACATAAGTCGGAGGGCAAACTTTTCCGTAGCGTTTGAAAAAGACAAGGTCGATGTTATGCCAAAGATCGCCACTATCTAATAAGGTGCCGTCATAG
>CAYPED010000113.1:0-3391 GCA_964409745.1 uncultured Staphylococcaceae bacterium
TATAATAAAATATACCTTTAAGGGTATAAAACATTATTAAAAACCGAATAATATACCATAAAGGGTATAAATAGTAATAAAACAATTGATTTTATACCATAAAGGGTATATATTTTACTTGGAAAGAAGTGGTTGTTATGAATCCAATTGCCGAATTTGTGAAAAAAAGTAGAAAAGAAGTCGGACTGACGCAGGAAGAGTTTGCCATCCGATCAGGCTTGGGGCTCAGGTTTGTTCGTGACCTTGAACAGGGAAAACCAACGGTCAGGATGGATAAAGTTAATATTGCCCTCAATATGTTTGGGATGCAGGCTGGTCCAATCAAGAAGGAAAATGAAGAATGAATTCATATAGAAGTGCATATGTATACGTAAGGGACATTTACGCCGGAATCCTAAAAGAAACGGAGACGGGCTATAGTTTTATTTATGACGATGATTATCTGAAAAGAGAAGACAATGGTCCTGTCTCGCTAACGCTTCCGTTATCGGAAAAAGAATACCAATCAAAGATTTTGTTCCCTTTCTTTGATGGCCTCATCCCTGAGGGATGGCTTTTGAATGTGGTAAGCCGAAACTGGAAGTTGAATAAGGAAGATCGTTTCGGAATTTTGCTCGTTGCCTGCAAAGACAACATAGGCAATGTCACGGTGTCGGAGAGAAAGATATGAGAACCTGTTTATGCTGCGGGAAGCCGTTGAAGAATGAAAATGGGAATCCCTATCATGATGCGTGCCTTATGCGCTTCTTTGGGACAAAAGTCCTTCCGGAAATCGTTTTAGACGCTAAAAGTTTAGAGTCCTTAGCTCTAAAAAACGCTAGCGAAGGCTTGAGCGTTCCTGGAGTTCAAAAGAAATTATCATTGCATTTGAGCGTCGAAAACAAACGAAGCAGGTTGACATTGGTCGATTATCCGACAGGCTACATCCTAAAACCGCAAGTGGATGAATATGAATCCCTTCCGGAATTGGAATGGCTGAGTATGAGATTGGCTGATTTGGTAGGTATTTCAACCGTTCCGCACGCATTGGTTAGAATAAATGACGAATATGCGTATTTATCTAAAAGAATCGATCGTCGCATCGAAAATCTAAAAATGAAAAAAATCGCCATGGAGGACTTCTGCCAGCTTGATCTAAGGCTGACCGAAGATAAATACCACGGTTCCTACGAACAATGTGCCAAAATCATTAGCAAATACTCCGGTCGTCCTGGCATTGATTTGAGTGAACTTTTCGTGCGCGTTGTTTTTTCCTATATCATCGGCAATTCAGATATGCATTTGAAAAACCTCTCGCTGATTGAAACAAATGAGGAAAACGGTGTTTATGTGTTGTCGCCGGCTTACGATTTATTGGCTGTCAACGTCATTTTGCCAGAAGATGACGAAGAATTCGCTTTGACCTTAAACGGCAAAAAGAAACATATAACCAAAAACGATTTCTATTCTTTTGGGTCATATTGTGGGTTAAGTAAAGCGTCGTGCCAAAAAATGATGAAGAGACTTTGCTCGTTCGAAGATGAATTTATTTCCGAAATAAATAATTCTGTTTTAAATGAAGATTTGAAGACCGCTTTCACTGAACTGGTGAAAAGAAGGTGCTCGGCACTTAAATGATGAGCCGCATCACCATTTTAGACAAAGCAAGGAAGGCGTCGTCCGAATTAGATTCAGCCCGGTGAGCGCATCAATTACTACAAAGATGGCTATAAAATCTGTCAAATCCTTAAGGAAAATAACAAATAGGTAATAAAAAAACGGGAGCCAACGGTTCCCGTTTTCTTTTTGATACTTCTTTAGAAGAAGACGCTTTCGGACTTCTCTTTGATTTCTTGAGAGGCGATGAATGGGATACGAGTGGTGTAGCCTTCTTTGGCAGCCACATATTTCTTGGCCCATAAGGCGAAGATTTCGGTGTTCCATTTGGCGACGGCGTTGTTGTAGACCTCTCTGGCGGCGGTGATTTCCTGCTGGAGGTAGGAATTCTGCTGCATGGCGTCCTGAATCTCTTGGTGAGCCTTGAGTTCCGGATATCTCTCCAAGACGACGTCGATGGAATGCTGGGCGGCATCGAGCTGACCCTGCAATTCGTTGCGGCCGTTGTCGTCATCGGCGGAGTTATTGGAACGGGCTTTGGCGACTTCGACGAAGGTTTCCTTATCTAATTGGATGGCCTTGTCTAAGAGCTTGGCGGTGTTCTGAAGGATGTTAACGCGCTGAGCCATGTAGTTATCGATGGTGGAGGCGTCATGCTGGATTTTTTGTTCCAATTGTTTGAAGTAAGTTCTCGCGTGGTTCTTCTTGAAGGTATAAACGACACCTCCGATGATGAAGATGAACCAAACGGCGACGTTGACGGCCTTGTCGGTGCTGTTAAGTTCGACTGGGACCTTCTTGTCGATGACGTGAGCCGATCTGCCGGCTTTGTTTTCTAAGCTGATATCTGTTTCGTCTAATTGGGCCATAATATTTCCCCTTTCATTTTCTTATGCCTTTATTATAGGCATTATTCAATTCCCCGCATCATTTTTATCATCGAAGACTCTCTTAAGGATATCGTCGAGGTCTTCTCTATCTTCGGAGGAGAAAACCATCGACATCATTCCGCGTCCGAAGAAAGTGGAGGCCGAAGAATTGATTAGGTCAGCGAACTCGTTAGAAGCGTTGATTTTGTCGGTGAAGTTCTTCTTAGCGAGTCCGGTGTAAGTGAGATCGAAGCTCTTATCGTCATCGATCCTGTCGTATTTGATCCAGTGGACTGGAACATCGTGCCAATAACCATCCCCACCATGAACCGGGACGTAATCGATCATTTCGGTGGTCTGATAGGAATAGGTATGGACATTGACGTGGTCGACTTTGCCTCTCTTGATGGCGGATCTGGATCTGATCATTACAGGCAAGGACGGGTCGCATCCATCAGGCATGAACAAGGATTGTTTCATCGAATTGGCGATGGATTCATGCTCATAGAAGGAATAGTTGGAATAGATACCCTTTTCGTAGATATATTCCTGTGGTTTATGCATCTGATAGAGAGGGATGGATAAAATCGGGGCTAAGTCGAAGAACAAGTGTTTGATGTATTCGTCGGAATAGGAGACGAAGATGTCCTTGGAGGCTGCCGCATCATAAGACATATAGATGCTTGGGTTGGAGGAATAATCGAAGGATTGGGAGTGTTCGGAGATGATGTAGTTGCACATCCCATCCTTGATCATATGGAAGTCATCGCCATAAGGCTGCGGGTCGGATAACAACGCCATCATGTTGGTCTGAGCCAATGGGGTGAACAACAAACGGAACTCAACTTCGTTGTTTCTGTCGGTTCCTCCGAAGAAGACTTCGAATTCATCGTTATCCATCTGGGTGAAGGTGGAACCGTTCTCGA
>CAYPED010000114.1:0-3330 GCA_964409745.1 uncultured Staphylococcaceae bacterium
AGCCCCACTCGTCATCAAGACCATCTTCGAAACCTTGGTCAAGATCAGAAACGAAGGCACCACCATCCTTATCGTCGAACAAAATGCCAAGCAAACCCTTAAAATCGCTGACTATGCTTATTTATTAGAATTAGGCAAAATCACCAAAGAGGGAACCGGCGAAGAATTGCTCAATGATAAAGGCCTCGTAGACGCCTATTTGGGCGGTAACTAAAACTAATGTTTTGCGGGCAAACGTTGAATGTTTAATAAATTAAGCGAATTAATTTGCGTTTACCCGCAAGACATAAGATAATTTAACTAAATAGTGGTTCACCTTTTGAATCACACAAGGAGAAAATAATGAAAGAAATCAAAAAGTTTTTGGTTCCTACTCTCGGCGCAATCGCCGCAATCTCGTTAGGTAGCTGCGGTGTCACCCACCAGGGCGAGCCGAACGATGGTATCACCAAGAACGAAGACGGTACCTACACCGTCCGCGTTGGCAACACCAATGCCGCCGCCTTACTTCCGACCGTTTTCGGACCAATGGAATACGGTTTGAAAGCCTATGCCTGGTACTATGGCGAACACGTCAACGATGGCAAAGTCAAAATCGACTATCAGCATCTTGATGATGGCTATGTTGCCGCCACCCGTCAGGCCCACACCGAAACTCTCTTAGGAGCTAATAAGTGCTTCGGTATCGTCTACTCCTATGAAGATCAAGGCACCGCTCTTGAAACTCACAACAAAGTCGAAGTCTATACTCCATTAACCAAATCCTATTATCAGGAATCTGGCGATTCTATCGCTTCCTTCCCAGTTCAGCCAATCGACTATGTCGAAGGTGAACATTTAGTCGCTACTGCTTTCGCCGCCGCTGATAAGGGTGGCTTAGGCGCTACCAAAGTCGGCGTCATCGCCGGCAAGGGCTCCACTGGCAACGACGAAGTCGAAGCCATGCAGGCTGAAGCTGCCAAATTAGGCAAATCCGCCAACCTCTTTGTCCAGCGTTTGGACAACGTCACCGGTTCTGACCCATCGGCCGCCGTCCAGGCTTTGAAAGCCAATGGCGTTGATGTCGTTATCATCACCGATGCTACTTACTTCTTCTTGACCTCCATCGCTCAGATGGCCACCCTCAACTGGTCTAACGTCAAGGTCTTAGCTTCCTATAAGCTTTCTAACTCCGCCTACTTCACCGGCGCTTACAACTATGGTGCTTGCACCGATGGACGTAAGCTCTATACTCCGGGCTGGATCGCCGCTGGTGTCCAGAACGCCGAAACCTATGATGAATGGGCTGAATACGTCAAGGCCTTAACCTTATATGCCAAGTCCGCTGGTGACACTCTCGCCACTGTCGCGACCGAAACCGCTAAGGGCGATGCCGGCAACCCAGCCGTCGTCCAGGAATTAGTCAACAAGTATGATTGGGCCAAAGATGGCGTCTCTGCTTACTTCTATGATTCCTATGCCATGGCCGGTTACATCGGTATGTATGTCTTTGCCGAAGGTATCACTCACCTCTACAATGACAAACTCTTAGAGAATGCCTCTACCGAAGACTACACCGCTATCATGGAAAAATATGGCATGAAGATTCCAATGTCCACCATTGAAGTCTCCTTGAAGAATGGCCGTCGTACTGGCGCCGAAGCCTTCACTCTTGTCGAATGCACTGCCGCCAACCACACTCTTGGCGAACCGTTCCGCACCTTCAAGACCACTGCTCAGCTCGAGAAATAAGTAAAATAACTTATTAATCCAAGAGAGATCGGGAGAAATCCCGGTCTCTTTTTTTCTTTAATCATTCAAAGAATGGGCTATATTTGTTATGATTTTCTTTGAGCCACTTATGGAGGGCTTTGCTATGCTTTTAACGGATATTGGTAATCTACATTTCTCAACCCCAGCCGAAACCACGACAACCATCTTGAATTTGGTCTGGGCGGTCCTTATTTTCGTCTCCATCGACGTCATTTTCTTCTTGTTCATCAAAAAATGGTCGATGAGAAGTTTGGTCTTAGTGACCGAAGCCGCCGTCATTTTAGGATGGATGTTCGACATCTATCTTTTGATGATCCTTTCGGGATTGTGTTGGATTGGTTCCTTAGTCTTCTCTATCTTCGTCAACTTCGGCGAAGTCAGAGCCGCCATAAAATCCGGAAAGAACAAGGCGATCAACAGACTCTTTAAAAAAGGTAAAGAAAACGGCACCAAAGGCGAAGAACTCTTCGATAGAGAAAAGGTCTATCAGAAAGTGGTCGCTGCGGTGGTCAATCTCTCCAGAAATAGAATCGGTGCTCTTATCACCTTTGAAAAGAACGATGATTTGAGCGATCAGATGAAGACTGGCACCTTATTGGATGCCCCGGTTTCCGCTGAATTGTTACAGACCATTTTCTATCCAGGCACCCGTTTGCATGACGGTGCGGTCATTATCCGCAAAGACAAGATTGCCGCCGCCTCCGTCTATTTCCGTCCGACTACCCGTCCATTGACCGGCAAGTTCGGCTCCCGTCATAGAGCCGCCTTTGGTATCTCCGAATCCACTGATTCGGTCACCATCTTGGTCTCCGAAGAAACCGGTCGTGTCTCCATCGCCTTCCAAGGCGAGCTTACCCCTGTAACCCCAGATAACATCCTCCGTATCTTAAAAGAAGATATGGAAACCCAAATCGAAGAAAGTGAAGAATAAACGAAAGGAACATATATTTATGGGAACTCCGCACATTAACGCCAAAGAAGGCGATTTCGCGAAAATCGTCTTGATGCCAGGTGACAGCTACCGCGCCCGCTGGATCGCCGAGAATTTCTTAAAGGACGCCAAATTAGTGACCGATGTCCGTGGTATCTTCGGATATACCGGCTATACCAAAAATGGTAAGCGCATCTCCGTCATGGCCTCTGGTATGGGCATCCCATCCATTGGTATCTACTCTCACGAATTATTCACCCAATATGGGGTTGAAACCATCGTCCGTATCGGAACTTGCGGGGCCTATCAGCCAAATATCCACCTTCGCGACATCATCATCGCCCAAGGCGCTTGCACCGACTCCAACTGGATGGCCCAATATGGCCTTAACGGTGGCAAATATTCCGCTATCTCGACCTTCAAGGTCTTAAGAGATGCCGTCGACATCGCCGAAAAACAAGGCCTTACCTATCACGTTGGCAATGTCTTCTCTTCCGATGTCTTCTACGACGTCACCCCAAACGCTGGCGAGAAATGGGCCAAATTAGGCGTTCTTGCCGTTGAGATGGAAGCCTATTCCTTATTCTCCAACGCCGCTTATTTAGGCAAGCAAGCCCTCGCTATTCTTACTGTCTCCGACGCCAAAG
>CAYPED010000115.1:0-3284 GCA_964409745.1 uncultured Staphylococcaceae bacterium
ATTGGCTCTAGTTATAGCCGTATTATGTATTTTCCTATAAATCTATGATTTATTCTCTAACAGGCAAAATCGTCCATAAGAGCAAAGAGGTAGTGGTCATCGATGTCCACGACGTCGCTTACGAATGCTTGGTCTCCAGGGCCGAGGATTTTGCCTATAACGAAATAACCACCATCTACACTTACGAAGTCTATGGCGAAAACGAGCATTATCTCGCCGGTTTCTCCACTTTGTTGGAGAAAGAAGCCTTCCAATCCTTAATCACCGTCAAAGGCATTGGCCCAAAGACCGCCCTTAACGCCTTATCCGCTACCAGCGCGGACGCTTTATTCAAAGCTATCCAATCCAATAACACCAGCTATCTAAAGAAACTCCCAGGCATTGGTCCGAAGGCTGCCGCCCAGATTATCTTGGACCTCAAAGGCCACTTGGCCGAAGACGGTGGCAAAGCCGATCCGAAGCAATATGACGAAGTCAGAGCCGCTCTTAAATCTTTGGGCTTCAGAGTCAAGGAAATCGACGATGCTTTATCTTCCATCAGCGATCCGACTTTGGATAGCCAAGGCTTATTAAAAGCCGCCCTTAAGAAACTGAGGAAAAATAAATGAGCAAGGATAGGATCTTAGACGCTTCGTTAACTAACGAAGACATGGACTCCGAGCTCACCCTCCGTCCGAAAACCCTCGATGAATACGTAGGTCAGACCGAACTTAAAGCCAACCTCCGCATCTTTTTAGGCGCCGCCAAAAAGAGAGAAGAAGCCCTCGATCACGTCTTGCTTTATGGCCCTCCAGGCTTAGGTAAGACGACCATGGCTTACGTCATCGCCAACGAGATGGGAGGAGAGGTCAAAACCATCAACGGCCCATCCATCGAAAAACCGGGCGATTTAGCCGCCGTCCTATCGGAAATCGAGCCAGGAGACGTCTTATTCATCGATGAAATCCATCGTCTCCCGAGAGTGGTGGAAGAAGTCCTTTATGGGGCTATGGAAGATTTCAAATTGTCCATCATGGTCAATAGAGATGGAGCTTCTAAGGCCTTGGAGCTTCCGATACCGCCATTCACTTTGGTAGGCGCGACTACCAGAGCCGGCGATTTATCTAACGCCCTTCGCAGCCGTTTCGGCATCTCCGCCAAAATCGATTTCTATTCGCCGGAAGAATTGACCGAAATCGTCAAGCGCACCTCCAAAGTCCTTCAGACCAAGATCACTCCGGACGCCGCCCATATCATCGCTGAGCGTAGCAGAGGCACCCCAAGAATCGCCAACCGCTTGTTCAAGCGAGTCAGGGATTTCGCTAACTACGAAGGCAAGGAAAGCATCGATAAGAACTTGACTTTGAAGGCTCTTAACGCCCTTAAAATCGACTCTTTGGGATTGGATGATGTCGACATCCGTTATCTTAAGACCGTCATCGAGCGTTTCCACGGCGGACCGGTGGGATTAGAGAACATCGCCGCCTCCATCGGCGAAGAAATCACCAACCTCGAAGATGTCTATGAACCATACTTGGTGATGATTGGGATGATCAACCGCACCCCAAGAGGCCGCGTGGCTACCCAAAAAGCCTACGAGCATCTCAAAATACCTTATCAGACCACCCTCTTTTAGAGGGTAAGAACAAAAACCCTTTGCCTAATACGCGCATAGGTTGTATGCTTATGGCTGCATCCCTGCGCGTTTTTTGCATTATGAGCGTACGCGCACGAAGAGCAACTTCAGGAGGATTCTCCCTATGCGTCGCAAAATCGGATATATCTTATTCTCCAGCGCTTTGCTTTTAGGCGCTGCCACCTTGCTGGGTCCAACCATCTTAGGCCTTAACCCAGATATCTCTTATGCCTCTGGCAAAGACTTGGTTTTCAAAATCTCCGAAAAGGACAGCACCTATAACGGCGTGCTTCCGGAAAACTACGTCGAAGACGATGGCTCCGCCGTCAATCTGATCGGCGAGGAATTCGAAGATCGTTTGGAAGCTTGGGGTACCGAGGCCGATGTCATCAAGGAAGGCCCAGACACCATCAGGGTCAGAATCCGTTCCCAAAAAGAAGAAATCGAATACACTTACTTAGAGAATTATCTATCCTTCTCCGGCGGAGACTTCTCCGTAGGAGCCTCGCTTGATACCCACGAAGATTACGATTACAAAGATAGCTTCGCCACTATGTTAGATGGCAACGAAGCCCGTTTGGAATACGTCACCGTCTCTGGTGGCGAGGTCCCAGCGGTGGTCATCCCAGTCAACGAGACCGGCGATGACGGAGACTTCGGCAACCTCATCAAATTCTGCCAGAACAACAACCACTCCGCCGACGAAGACAAAGGCGAAGAAGAATCCATCTGCTACTTGACCGTTTGGTCCCATAAGCAAGAAGGCGACACCTATGCCAAAGCGACCGCGGAAGGCGATGAAGCCGACGCCAATATGGCCAAGCGTTTGATCTTCGCCGAAGATGCTAGCTATGCCTGGCATGAACCAGACAATGACGACGACAAATACACCGAATTCCAGCTCATCCCATCCTCTTCGGCTATTACCGAAAACGGATTCGATGCCTCCAAAGCTTCCGCTGCCTATATGGCCGCCAACTACTATAAGCTTTTGCTTAACGCTTCTAGCTATGGCGATATCGGTTCCGGATATGACGTTACTTTCGCATTCACCACTGACGTTAGCGCAACCGCCGAAGATTTGATCAACATCGGCGATTGGGCTCAGCACCCAGCCTTCAATACGACTTTGATCGCTTCCATCGTGGTCATCGTCTTCTTAGCCGTCTTATTGGTTGCTTATTATCGTATGGGCGCCTTGGCTATCCTTTCTTCGATGGCCTTCACCCTTATGGCTGAATTATTGCTTTATTCGGCCTTCGGAGCCCAGTTCGGCATCGGCACCTTATTCGGCATCCTCATCTCGATGTTGGTAAGCGCCTTTGGCGGAATGTTCTATTTCTCCAAATTCAAAGAGCAGCTCTATCAGGGCCGTTCTACCAAGAAAGCCCATCAGGAAGCGGCTAAGCGTAGCTTATTCCCGACTTTGGACCTCTCTATCGTCGCCATTATCATCGGCGTCTGCGTCTATGGTTTCATCCCATCTTACGCCGGCAAATGCGGCCTTATGATGGTCTTGGGTGGCTTCTTCTCCGCCATCTATAACCTCATCGTCTTGAGATTGCAGGCCATGATGCTTGCCTATTCTGGCAGCGTCGCCAAGAACCCAGCCCCAATCTACAACGTCGATCCGAAGAACATCCCGAACCTCGCCGCCGATGAAAAGCCA
>CAYPED010000116.1:0-3284 GCA_964409745.1 uncultured Staphylococcaceae bacterium
TTCTCCGTTGAAGTTAAGAAGGATATATGGATGGATGCCATCTCCACCGGTTGAATAAGCGCCGCTTCTCTTTCCTGGGCCTGGATAGACATCGACATATCCTTCCTTGGTTACTTCTCTGGCTTTCTCTTGATAATCGGCCGAGAAGCCCTTGATGGAGTCATAGAACATCTCTCTGGCTTCTTCATAGGTGAATTTCTCATCGGATTTGGCTAAGTCTAAGAAACGATCGTAGGAACGATGCTTCTCCAAACCTAGGTATTTGCGGCGAATTTCGTAGTATTTCTTCAATGGCTCGGCGTTATTGGAGGCCACATCGAATAAGGTTTCCATGACGGAGAGAGGGACGTTGTTGCCATCTAAATGGGTCTCCGGGATGGAATTGTAGTTGCGGGCGCGCATGGTGGCCAATTGGGACTGAAGTCCGAGATTATAAATCTCGGCATAGGTCGTCTTACGGTTATCGAAATAGGAATAGAGAGCCTCGAAGATGGCTTTTCTATCTTCTTCCGTTGGGGCGTTTTTGACCAACGAAGTCCAGTTGGATTGGGAAACCGAGACTTCTTCTCCGTTAGATAAGGTGACTTTCTTTGGGGTATAGTCGGCGACCGAAAGGGTGGAATATAAATCTCCGGCCTCGCCTAAGATTGGGGAATAGTTGGATAACAACTTTTCGGCTTCCATAGATAAGACGTGGCGTTGGCCATCGAATAATTTCTGGAAGGAGAAAGAGAAGTCGTTGTAGTCTGGGTTATCATTCAAGAAGGTATCGATATAATCTTTGCCTAAGGCAAGGATTTCCGGTTCTTCGAAGCTGACCGCGCGGATCAAGTCCTGAAGGGCTAGCTCAACCTTGCTTCCGAGCTCGGAAGAATGGACGTTACGCTTATCTAAGTCGCTTAAGCAGGCGGCATAGGTGTATAACTTTGAAAGGACCAAGTCCTCTTTTCTTTCTAAAGAAAGAAATTCCTTTAAGGAATCGATATTCCCTAGCTTGCCATGATAGCTCGCTAAAGCTGGGGTAATCTCTTCTTTAAGGACTTTCAAATCGGCATAGAAAGCATCTTCGCTAGGATAGATTTTCGTTAAATCCCAAGAATAGTTCATATTTGTTCCTTTCCCCGGATGGCGTTCACCACCAAGCGGCGGATCTCCTCCGGATATTGTTTATTGGAAGTTAGGCAATAAGTGGCCTTAAGGCCTTCGGCCTCCAACTTGATGCGATGTTTATCTTGCTGCTTCAAGGTGTCGGCTTTCGTATAAACCAAGATAGTCGGCATTTTGATGTCGTTAAGATAATCTAACATCGCTTTGTCATCGCTAGATAAACCCCTTCGGCCGTCAATCAATAAGAAGACGGCCTTGAGGTTAGGATTGCTTTCGAAGTACGGTTCCATCATCTCGGCGAAAGTCGTATCTAACTTAGAACCGTAAGCGGTGAAGCCCCAGCCCGGGGCGTCCACCAGATAGAAGGAATCATCGACGAGGAAGTAATTAAGAAGCTGGGTTTTGCCAGCTTTCTTCGATGAAAAGGCGATTTTTTGCCCTGTTAAGGCGTTTATCAAGCTCGATTTCCCAACGTTTGATTTCCCGACGAAAACCACTTCGGGATAAATCTTGTTGGTCTTCGGGCGGGAAGATAAATCAAGGGCGCTGGTGACGAACTTGGCGTTCTTGAAGTTGACGATAGCCATTATTCGATCGGGGTAGGTTTCTTAAGAAGAGTCAATTCAATGGCCTCATCGACCATCTTCATGGTGATGATCTTAAGGTCTTTTTTGACTTCTTCCGGAAGCTCGGCGATGTCTTTCTGGTTTTCTTCAGGGACGATGATGGTCTTGATGCCGCTTCTAAGGGCAGCCAAGGATTTCTCTCTTAAGCCACCGATTGGTAAGGACTTGCCTCTGAGGGACACCTCACCGGTCATAGCCACGTTGTTATCGGCTGGGATGCCAGTCAAGCAAGAGACGATGGCCGTGGTGATAGCACATCCGGCAGACGGACCATCCTTAGGGACGGCCCCTTCTGGGAAGTGGATATGGATGTCGTTCTTTTCAAAGATTTCATCTTTAATGCCGTACTTCTTGGCGTTGGCTCGGACATAGTCCACCGCGATTTCGCAGCTTTCCTTCATAACGTCGCCTAATTTACCAGTAAGGACAAGACCGCCCTTCCCTGGGAAATAAGTGGTTTCGATTGGGAGAATATCGCCGCCGAATTCGGTATAAGCCAAGCCGGTTACGACGCCGACTTGAGGTTCTTTCTCCTTCTTGGTGTCGGAGAAAATCTCGGTGCCAAGGTACTTTCTGACTTTTTCTCTATCTAAAACGATAGGCTTTTGAGTGTCTGGCTTTTCAAGCAATTCGACCACCGCTTTACGAGAGACGGAGGCGATGCATCTTTCAAGTTGACGGACGCCGGCTTCGCGAGTGTAGGATTCAAGGATTTCCTTGATGCCATCCTCTTTCCATTCGACGTCGCCTTCTTTTAAGCCATTGGCGATTCTCTGCTTCTCCTCCAAGAATCCGGAAGCGATCTTCATCTTCTCGAATTCGGTGTAGCTTGGGACTTCGATGAGTTCCAATCTATCAAGCAATGGAGCAGGGATGTTCTCTAAGTAGTTGGCGGTGCAGATGAATAAGACGGAGCTTAAATCATATGGCTCTTCCAAGAAGTTATCGTTGAAAGCGTAGTTCTGTTCAGGGTCTAAGACCTCCAACATGGCGCTGGCTGGGTCACCCTTATAAGAAGAACCGCCCAACTTATCGATTTCATCCAACAAGAAGACCGGGTTAGTGACTCCGACCTTGGTCATGCCTTCGATGATACGACCTGGGAGAGAGCCAACGTAGGTACGTCTATGGCCTCTGATCTCCGATTCATCGGAGATACCGCCCAATGAAGCCTTAAAGAACTTACGTCCTAAGGCTCTGGCGATCGACCTTCCTAAGGAGGTCTTGCCGCATCCTGGTGGGCCATAGAAGCAAAGGATTGGGGCTTTTAGGGTGCCGGTCGATTTCTTGACGGCGAGGTATTCAATGATACGTTCCTTGACCTTGTCGAGACCAAAATGGTCTTCGTCCAAAATCTCTCTGGCGCGTTTCAAATCCTCGATGTCCTCGGTCTTTTGATACCAAGGGACGTTCATCAAGGTCTCGATGTAATTCATGATGAGGGAGGATTCCAAAGAAGCCTCTGGCATCATCTCATAACGTTTTAATTCTTTTTCGACCTTGGCTTTGACAAAGTCAGGGTATGGATTGTTTTTGAGCTTCTCTCTGATG
>CAYPED010000117.1:0-3264 GCA_964409745.1 uncultured Staphylococcaceae bacterium
CTCAGGCCAACTCAAGGATGGCCGTATCTGGGGACGTGGTTCCATCGATGATAAAGGACCGCTTATCGCTTCTTTGTATGCCATCAAGGCTTTGAAAGACGCAGGACTTATCAAAGGCTACAGAGTCCGTTTGGTCAGCGGTGGCGATGAGGAACGCGGTTCCTCTTGCTTGGAATACTACTTCCACACCTTAAAGAAAGAACAAGCCAAGTATGGCTTCACTCCTGATGCGGACTTCCCACTCATCTATGGTGAGAAAGCCATTAGACGCTATACCTTATCCTTGGATGGCGAATTAGGACCAGTTATCAATATGGAAGGTGGCGTGGTCGCCAATGCCGTCTGCGATAAGATCTTAGTCACCATGAAGAAAGACGAGAAATTCCTCGCCCTTTTGAAAGAAAAGAAAGTCGATGTCGATATCTCCGAAGCGGGAGATGTTTCCATCCTCGCTTTCAAGGGCAAATCCGCTCATGGTTCTAGCCCTGAGGAAGGCATTAATGCCGCTGGCATCGCCTTCAAGCTCATTGGGGATTTCTATCATTTAGAGAAACTCTCGAAGTTCGCTGACGCCATCAATTCTCCAGACGGAAAGGTCTGGGGAGGATATTCTCATTCCAAAGAATTATTGGATGCCACCTATAACTATGGGGTCATCAAATACGATGGAAACAAACTCACTTCCAGCTTGGATTTCCGTTTCGGCGAAGAAGCCAATCCTGATGAATTGATCAAGAAACTAGTTTCTTTCACTGGCTTCGAAGCCACGATGGTCTCTGATACCAAGGCCTTGCTATTCGATACCAAGTCCACTTTGGTCTCGACCTTGATGAAGTCCTATAAGAGACAAACCCATCAGTTCTTTGCTAAGCCATTCACCATCGGTGGCGGAACCTACGCCAAAGAATGCGAGAACACCGTCGCTTTCGGCGCTGTCTTCGAAGGACATCCAGGCAACATGCATTCGCCAAACGAATATATCTACGTCGAAGACTTCAATAAGTGCATCGCCATCTATGCCGATGCTATCTATTCTTTGGGGAAAGCTGCCACCAAATGAGAGGACGCTTCAAGCCTTGGGCTAAGCCATATCTAGAAGAACACAAAGAGGTCGCGTCTTTTGATGTGGCCTCTTTAGATATACCTTCCAACTGCGATCTTGAGATCGGTGGGGGCAAAGGAGACTTCGCTGTCTCATATTGCCTCGCCAATCCAAATAGGCATCTCATCTCATTTGAGAGAGATATCTCCATCGCAGGCTTATTTGCCAAAAAGGCCGTTGAAGCCAAAATCACTAATTTAACCATTCTTCCGATGGACTTAGACAAAGCCTACGAAGAACTCAAAAATCATCGCTTCGGGCACATTTTCATGAATTTCTCCGATCCTTGGCCGAAGAAGAAGCACGAGAAGAGGAGACTTACCTTCGCTCCGAGATTGCTAAATATCGCTTCTTTGTTAGACAAAGATGGTGAGATAATCATGAAGACCGATAACGATCAATTATACGAATTCACCAAGGAGCAGATTGCCTTGGCCAAGCTCACCATCAAAGAAGACCAGCCAGACTACAAAGAACTAGCTGAGAATGACTTCATGACCGAATATGAGAGGAACTTCCGCAATGAAGGAAAGTCCATCCATCGATTGGTCATCACTAAATAAGGGGGAAGGAAATATGTATCGTTTCTTCTACAATCACGAAGCGACCGGAGATGTCTTGTTCTTGCTTTTAAGCCCAAACGACAAGGCCGACAAAGTCGTTAGGAAAGACGATGTCGCGGCGCTCTATAAAGGGGATAAACTCATCGGTGTCAACTTCTTCGACATCGGCAAGACCATGAAAATCCACGCCGCGGGAATGATCAGAACCCCAGGCGAGCCAATGTTAGACTGCGTCAACACCTTGCTATCCAATGCCGGACTTCCAACCTTAGAACCTTTGACCGATTCGGGCTACAAAGTCATGCAGGTAACCAATTTGGAGGAACATCCGCTCGATTCTCGTGCCGTTATCGTCACTTTGACCGACGGAGTTAACACCTTCCACTCCGTCTATCATGACCCAACTTTAAAGGTTAACGACAAAGTCGTTGTGGCGATGCCAGGCTGCATCGCTTACGATGGAGCCCTGATCGAGAAGACGGTGGAGAAGAACCTTCCAATCGATGTTCGTTTATGCACCGAGAAGCAACTTAAGATCTCGGATAACGATGGCCCAGCCTTTAAGGCCAATGAAGAAAAAGTCGGATCCGACTTCTTCTATGGAGAATAACTATGGAACATGAAATCCATCTCAAAGAAAGCGGCAAACAATCCCGCTTAACCAACAGAACCTTCCAATTTGACAAGCGCATCGGCGAAGGATATTTCTCCGCCAATTACTTCATCAAATCCAGGAAGATTGCCGATGAATATCTTTCTGGCCATATCGTTAAGTGCCAGTGGTTCCAAAGAAGAGACAATGTCACCTTATGCGGCATCGATGAATCCATCGCTGTCTTGCATACTTTCGCCAGACATCCAGAAGATTTGAAGATTGAGGCTCTTAATGATGGTGACATCATCGCCTATGGCGAGCCGGTCTTAAAGGTCACCGGAAGATACGAGGACTTCGGCTTCCTTGAATCCATCATCGATGGCATTTTGGCCAGACGTTCCAGCGTGGCTACCAATGTTGCCGAAGTGGTTAAAGCCTTAAGAGGTACCAATTGCTTCTCCATGGCGGACCGTCAGGACGACTATCTTACCCAGCACGGAGATGGCTATGCCACTTATGTCGCTGGCATCAAGAAGTTCTCTACCGACGCCCAAGGCGAATGGGTCGATGTCAAAGGCATGGGCACCATGCCGCATGCCTTAATCGCTTTAAGCGGTGGTTCGATTGAAAAAGCCGCGGAGTTGTACCATAAGACCTTCCCGGAAGAGAAAGTCACCGCCCTTATCGACTATAACAACGATGTCGTCACCGACACCATCAAACTCGCTTCCGTCTTAGGGCATGACTTAGGGGCCGTCCGCGTTGATACTTCCAAAGCCCTCATCGATCATTACTTCGATGACAAAGATACCTCTGGATTCGATCCTCACGGAGTTTGCAAGCAATTGATTTACGCCTTAAGGAAAGCCTTGGATGACCATGGCTATAATTGGGTAAAGATCACCGTTTCCTCTGGCTTCACCGCTAAGAAGATCGATGAATGGACCGCCGAAGGCGTGCCAGTAGATACTTATGGGGTCGGAACCTCCTTAGTCAACAACACC
>CAYPED010000118.1:0-3234 GCA_964409745.1 uncultured Staphylococcaceae bacterium
ACCCATTCTTTCTGGGGCCATATTATCGATGATGTAATGGGAAATCTCTGGATATTTGCCCTTCTCGATGATCATCGCCATGGTGTCATAACGTTCATAATCGATTTTGGAGAAGAGAGCTCTTTCATCGTCTCTCACATCAAGCCAGGTATCGAGAGATTTGGCAATCGGGTTATCCAATGGGTTCTTCTCGGTGGCGACCTGAAGTGGGGCGGTGATAATCATCTTATCGAAGATTTCTTCTTTGCCATTGACGGTGATGGTGACTTTCTTTTCGTCACGGACGACCTTTTCGATATTGGCATTCAAAGTAGCTTGATGTTTGAGTTTGGCGTTCAAAGCCTCATAGATAGACTGAGTGCCGTCTTTCCAGGTATAAAGGTGGATGGCGACAAAGTCCATCATCGTCTTGAAGTCCAAATACTTTAAGACATAAGCGGCTGGGATTTCATCGAAATAGCCATAACCGAAGGAGGTGTAAGGCTGGACCCAGACTTCTTGGACGAGAGGGCATCCGACCTTCTCGCAGAAATCCTTGAATGGCATAGCCAAATCTTTGAGTTTCGGGTTCTCACCTTTGACTGGCTCTCTACCCGGAGTGACGGCAAAGCCTTCGTATCTTCCTTGGGCGACGCCAATATGGCCGGTGATGTCATAGCCTTTGTATTCGGTTTCCAAAATATGGCCGAATTTCTTAAGCTGTTTGGCCAATTTCTTAAGATGGATGGCTGAAATAGGATGCTTCAAGAAATACTTGAGAGGGTTTTTCATCGCGTCGGCGGTGTCCCAACGGTGGTCGATTCGGCCATCTGGGTACTTATAGCCACGGACGAGAGCTGGTCCTTCGTGGGTGACGCCAGCGAATTCTTCGACGTCTTTGATGGCATAGTAGGTTGGAGCGCCCATGATGGCACCCATTTCGTAACGCTTGCCGTTATGGTGCGGAGAATGGCATTTGCCGCCTACCTCACCGGTTTTCTCGTAAATGACGTAGTTGGTGTAACCTTTCTTTTCGAGGTACATGGCCGCGCCTAAACCGGCCGGTCCGGCCCCGATGATCGCAATGCGAATGTTCTTATCCATTATTTTGCTCCTTATGTGCAGCGGATAATTCCGTTTGGATTTGATTTCATTATAGGAGCAATTTTGGTAATGGATACATTTTTGAAAGCGTTTTTTCCGATATTTTTGGTGAACGAATATTCACCTACTATCGACTCTTTTTGATTTTCTTCCGAAAATATGGTCTATAATATCGTTATGAGCAAAAGCCTTGTTCGTCATCTTAGCTTTATGAGCCTATTAAGCGCTCAAAAGCCAGATAACATCGCCATCAGCTATGATGAAGATGGCGTTTTTGCTTCTTTGACCTACAAGGAACTCATCGAGAGAATCGAGAAATATCCAATAGAAGATAAAAACTCCATCGGTATCCTAGCTGAGAACAATATCGAGACCGTTTTGGCTATCTTTGCTTATGCGAAAGCCAAGAAACAAATCGTTCTCCTTAATCCGATGGATGGGGTAACGACCCTCAAAGAGCAGATTCAAGCGACCGATGTCGATTATCTTGTTGGTCGTAGAGAACAGGTTTCCACTCTCGAAGAATTTGTAAAGGACAACGATATCGAACCGAATGGCAATATCATTTTCTTTACCTCGGGAACGACTTCCGCTTCTAAAGGCGTCGTTCTGACTGAAAAGAGCCTTTGTGCCTCCGCTTATAATGGTGGATATCTCCTTCCTTTAAAAGAAAAAGACGTTCTCCTATCGATTTTGCCTCTCAGCCACGTCTTTGGTTTCGTCTGTTCCTTATTGTGGGGTTTATCCTTTGGCTGCATGGTGGCTTTAGGAAGAGGCCTAAGGCATTTGTTGGATGATGGCGAATATTTCAAGGCCACCACGATTGCCTTAGTGCCGCAAATTGCTTCCTTTATGGCCCAGAATAACATCTTTAACAAAGAACTTAAGACCGTTCTTATCGGTGCTGGGCCATGCCCGAAAGAAACGATGAGCGCCTTCAAAAATAACGGAATCCGCGTGGCTTTTGGCTATGGGCTTACAGAGACCAGCTCCGGCGTGGCCCTAGCTATCGGAAACGATCCAGAGGCCATGACCGTCTGTCCTGAGGATGAAATCAAAATCGCCGATGATGGCGAAATATTGATTCGCTCTTCAACTTGCTTAATGCGTGGTTACTACAACGATGAAAAAGACACCAAAGAAGCCATAATCGATGGTTATTTCCACACCGGTGACCTAGGGAAGTTTGATCCTGACGGTTTCTTGCATATCAGCGGCAGAAAGAAAAATATCTTCGTTTTAAGCGACGGTACCAAGATTTATTGTCCTGATTACGAAGCCGCTTTAGCCAAACTTCTCCCAGGAACCGATTACACTATCGTCTTAATTAACGACAAGATTGTCTTGTTCGTCTATGACGAAAAACATCTCGTCGATATCGAATTGAAAGTGAAACGATTTAACCTTTCCAGACCACGGAACCAGAGAATCGCCAAGATAAAAATGCTTGACCATAAATTGCCACGCACCCAAACGGGCAAGATCAAGCGTTGGGTTTTAGAAGAAAAAGCAGGAGGGAAAATATGACCCGCAAAGAGATAATGGATAAAATCGTCACCATCCTCAAAGAGAACTTAGATGAATGGGAGAATGAAGATATCACCGAAGACAGCATCCTTAATACCGACACGGGCTTGGATTCCATGCGTTTTATCTATGTGATGACCAAAATCGAGTCGACCTTCAATATCAAAATTCCAGAACGGAAATGGTCCAAATTGGTGACGATGAAAGACGTCATCGACGCCGTTGAGGAAGAATTGGATTAGTCGGATTATGACGGATTTTGCCAAGAGTATAAAAATCAAAGCCAGCCATGTGACTCCTTTCCGCAAGCTCAGGGCGTCTTCTTTATTAAGTCTCCTCCAAGAAATCTCCATCGAACATACGGAGAACCTCGGTTTTCCAAGAGAAACAACCTTGGATAAAGGCCTTCTTTGGGTTATTGCCAAACAACATATTGAAATAACTAGAATGCCGAAATATGACGAAACCGTCACGATTTCGACTTATCCAAGCGAGATGATGCACGCCTTATTCCCTCGCTCTTACGAAGTTAAAGACAATAAAGGAAACACCATCATCAAAGGTTCGGCCATTTGGACGCTGATCGATATAAAATCCCGAATGATGATAAACCCCAAAGAATAT
>CAYPED010000119.1:0-3214 GCA_964409745.1 uncultured Staphylococcaceae bacterium
AAGCTTGCTTGGATTACATCAATCAGGATGAATTGGTTGAGATCACTCCAAACGCCATCCGCTTGAGAAAGAAAATCTTGAATACCGCTGAACGCAAAAAGTTCGATGCCCATCAAAAAGCGGCTCGCGAAGCGCAGAATAAATAAAAATTTAGAAACTAACCTTCGTTATATCCTTGTCCAATTGTTCCTTCAATTCGGACAAAGAGGCGAAGGTTTTTTCATTTCTAATGAAATGTCTGAAAGATAAGGTGACGGTTTCACCGTAAAGATCGGCGTTGAAATCCAAGATATGGGTTTCGATGATAGGGTCATGAAGAACGCCCACCGTTGGATTGTTTCCGACATTGGTGAACGATAAAAGACCATTCGTAGTGGTGGAATATACCCCATTTAGAGGGATGACGTATTTTTCTTTAAGAGATAAATTGGCGGTTGGATAGCCGATGGTTCTTCCAAGCTCCAAACCTTTGACCACCGTTCCGGTTACTTCGTAAGGGCGGCCCAATAAAGCGTTGGCTTCTTCGATTTTTCCTTCTTCGATGAGGCGGATGATGCTCTGGGTAGAGATTTTCTCGCCGTTTTTATGTAATAAAAGATCCACAATGTGGACTTTGTAAGTCTTCTTTAAATCCTCGGGGGAACCGCTGGCTTTGGAAGCGAAGCGATAGTCAGTCCCGCAAACGATGATAGATGGATGAAGGGTGTCGATATAATCCCTGATGAATTCCTCTTTAGATAAGGCGAAGAATTCTTTGGAAACATGGGTGACGAAGACATATTCGACCCCCAAAGATTCAAGAATCTTAATCTTGTCGTCTAGACCGGTTAAGACCTTTAAAGACTTATTTGATGGGAAAAATTCGGCCGGGTTTTTGTCAAAGAGCAAAACACCGACATGTTTTCCGTATCTTTTAGCCTCCTTAAACAACTTCTGATGGCCTAAATGGATGCCGTCGAAGTTCCCTAAGCATAAGGCTAAATGAGGGATATTTTGAACGGTTGGAAAATGAATCACTTCCATTAAAATAATCCCCTTTCTGAAACGAATAAGTCGTTTTGCTGACGTTTGTAAATGGCCAAAGGCTCGCTTTCATTGACGATTAATATCTCATCGTCATGAGCGTTTATGATCAACGGTTTCCCGTCTTTGATGTCTTTGACTTCTTCTTTGGAAATCGTATGGATTTCATAATGTCTTAGTAAGTCCATCGGATTGACGAACTCCGCTTCATCGATGCTTTTGGCATTTTCCACGGAGATGTCCCCAATCGCGGTTCTTCTAAGATAAATAAGATGACCCACCGTCCCTAATTTGGCGGCCAGGTCTTCTCCTAATGTTCTAATATAAGTTCCCTTGGAGACTTTGACGGTGAAGAAAACGAGTTTCTCTTCGCGGTTATAATCATCAAGGCTTGCTTCGTAGACATTGATTTTGATGGGTTTTCTCTCAACTTCAAGACCTTTATGGGCTTTCTTATAGAGGGGAACGCCATCTATTTTCTTCGCGGAAGTCATCGGAGGGATCTGCTCGCTTTCGCCAAGGAAAGAAAGCAATGCGTTTCTAACCTCTCCCTCTTCTAAAACGGGGACTTCCTTTTCTTCGATAACCGGTGAGGTATTATCGCCAGTTGAGGTTTTGCTGCCTAATTTAAGGCAGGCTTCATAGGTCTTCTCTTCGTCTTTAAGGAAGGTAAGGTACTTTGTACCTTTTCCCACCGCGACGATGAGGAGTCCGGTAGCGAATGGATCCAAGGTTCCTAAATGACCGACTTTCTGCGTCATAAAACGCTTGCCGACGAGATTGTCGACTTTGCGGGAGGTAATACCCTCTTCTTTATCGATCAATAGGAGTCCGGAGCTCATTTTTTGTTTCTCGCCTCTTCGATTTCTTCTTCGCCTTTCTTGATGGCCTTATCCAAAGACTCGGCTTTGTCATAAGAATCATCATAGATGAAGACGATGTCAGGGACTTTGTAGATGTCCAATTTCTTAGCTAAGGCGCTTCTGACGAAGCCCTTGCATTTATTTAGTTCGGCTAAGTTCTGATATGGGTATTTGGCCCCGATAAAGGAAACATAGACCTTCGCCAAGGAATAGTCGTCGTTGACGACTACTT
Organism: uncultured Staphylococcaceae bacterium; assembly: GCA_964409745.1. Lineage (GTDB taxonomy): Bacteria > Bacillota_I > Bacilli_A > RFN20 > CAG-826 > UBA4951. Next base: position 2,119 of record CAYPED010000119.1, read on the forward strand.
CGTTGACGGACGGGATGCCGATGGATGGTTTCTTGATATCGAAAAGAAGGATATCGCTGATGCCTTTGGAAATAAGGGCTTTGACTCTGCCTTTACGATCAGCCATCTTAGTCTTCTTTCTCGATCATCTCGTAGCCTTCGACGATATCGCCTTCTTTGATATCGTTGAAACCTTCGATTGTAAGACCGCATTCATAGCCTTGTTTGACTTCTTTGGCATCGTCTTTGAATCTCTTCAAAGAGCCCAATTTGCCTTCGTAGACGATAACGCCTTCTCTTAATAAGCGGACTTGTTCGCCGGCTTTGATGACGCCATCGATGACGTAGGAACCAGCGATGGTGCCCACTTTGGAAAGCTTGTAGATATGTCTGATTTCGGCTTGGCCAGTGACGTTTTCGACCTTCTCGGTGACATACATGCCCTTAAGGGCGGCTTCGATGTCATCGATCATTTCGTAGATAATACGATATGGGCGGATTTCCACGCCTTTTTCTTTGGCCACCGCGCTGACTCTGGCATCCGGGCGGATGTTGAAGCAGTAGATGATGGCTTTGGAAGCGGAGGCTAGCAAGATGTCGTTGTCGTTGACCGCCCCAGCGGAAGCGGCGATGACGTTGATTTTGACTTGGTCGCTGGAGAGCTTGATCAAGGAGCCCTTGACCGCTTCGGCGGAACCATCGGTGTCGGCTTTGACGATGACGTTGAAGTCTTGGACTTTGCCAGCGTTGGCAAGGTTGTTCAAGTCGTTCAAGGACATGGCGGCCGTACCGGTCTGAGTTTGTTCTTTTTTGGCTAAGGCTCTAGCATCGGCGATGTCTTTGGCCTGTTTTTCGGTCGGGAAGACCATGAATCTATCACCAGCGGATGGGACACCAGATAAACCGGTGACCGAAACCGGGGTAGATGGGGTGGCGGTCTTGACGACCTGACCATATTCGTTGGTCATGCGGCGGATTTTGCCATAGATCTCACCGACTACGACATAGTCGGAAGAAGTTAAAGTGCCGTTCTGAACCAACAAAGTAGCCTTCGGGCCTTCTCCCTTATCCAAGTTGGCTTCAAGGACGGTACCGATAGCGTAACGATTCGGATTGG
>CAYPED010000120.1:0-3190 GCA_964409745.1 uncultured Staphylococcaceae bacterium
GTAAGTGGCGTAAAGCTTATCTAATGGAAGTCCGAAGCCTTTTTCTTTGTCGGTAAGGATTTCGGCCGCGAAGGAAATGGCTTCCTTACGGAAATAGTCGCCGATGGAGAAATTGCCCAACATCTCGAAGAAGGTGTGGTGTCTGGCGGTGTGGCCGACATTTTCAATGTCGTTGGTACGGATGGACTTCTGGACATTGACGATACGGCGGCATGGTGGGATCTCCGAGCCATCGAAGTATTTCTTAAGTCCGGTGACGCCGGCGTTGACCCATAATAGGGATGGGTCATCCTTCGGAATCAAAGATACGCCAGGGATATATTTATGGCCTTTTCCTTCAAAGAAGGCGATCCAGCGTTGGCGGATCTCATGGCCGGTTAATGGTTTCATAACTTACCTCCTAAATAAAATAAAACGCCCCCAACGAAGGAACGCTTGGCAGCGCGGTACCATCCTTCTTCACTTTTGGTGCGTCTCTCTTATTCCGTTAACGCCGGATACGGTGACATTGCTCACGACTAAGGGAAGTGGCGTGTCCATAGGCCTTCCCATCATGCGGCCCTCTCTCTGATGGACTTGGTTTCCGGTAAGAATAATACACGGGTATACGCGTAAAGGAAAGCAAAAATAAAGAGCCGGCCTTAGCCGACTCTCTTATCTAAGTAGAAGGTCTGATCGATGATGCCTCCCCCTAGCATTTTCCCGTCTTTATCGTAGAAGGCGGCGAATTGTCCTGGGGTGACGGCTTTGAATGGAGGATAGATCAAGGTGGCCACGTCTCCATCTAATGTTAATTTGCAAGGATGGTCTGGCTGACGATAACGGAATTTGACGAAGATATCTATTTCTTTGTCTGGTCTTGGGCCGACCCAATTTATGTCGGTAACGACACATTTATCGGAATTGAGGTGCTCGTCTTCGGAACCATTGGCCACGTAGATGATGTTCTTTTCGACGTCTTTGCGGCAGACGAACCAAGGCGAGGCTTCCATGCCTTTGACCCCTCCGATGCCTAGTCCGTGACGTTGGCCTAAGGTGTAATACAAAACACCGATATGTTTGCCTAAAACTTTACCGGATTCGATATCAACGATATCGCCTTCAGTGGCCGGGAGGTAGTTCTGCAAGAATTGGCGGAAATTCCTTTCGCCGATAAAACAGATGCCGGTAGAGCCATGCTTAGAGGCAACTTCGTCTAATCCGAGTTTCTTAGCGATTTCCCTAGCTTCCACCTTGGTGATGTCTTCCATCGGAAATAAGCAGGAAGCGATTTGTTTTTCGCTAAGAGCGCATAAGAAATAGGTCTGGTCTTTCTTTAAATCCAATGGCTTAGCAAGGTAAGTGCGGCCATCTACTTCGACACGCTTGGCATAGTGTCCCATGGCGATGCAATCGAACCCATGTTCTTTGGCAAAGGCCAAAAAGGAATCAAATTTGATATGTTTCTTGCATAAGACATCCGGGTTTGGGGTACGGCCTTTTTTATATTCGGCGAGGAAGTATTCAAAGACCTCGTCCCAATATTCTTTGACGAAGTCCTCACGAAGGAGAGGAATGCCTAATTTCTTAGCGACGGCGACAGCGTCGTCATAGTCTTTCTCTTGCGGGCATTGATGGTCGTTGACGGTCGGGTTACCTAAGTAGTCTCCATTAGCCATCGCATCCCAGTTACGCATAAAACAACCAGTTACTTCGTAGCCCATTTCTTTCAACTTGTAAGCGGCGATGGCGGAATCTACGCCGCCCGATAATCCAACTAATACTTTCATCAAAATAATTCCCGGCTATCTAAGATAAGGGTAAATGGCCCATCGTTCAAGAGTTCGACTTTCATATCGGCGCCGAAAACCCCGGTTTGGACCTTAGGGAAGCGTTCTCTTAAGAGCTCGTTCCATTTATCGAACAAAGGAGAAGATAGTTCGGGGCGCATGGCGTTCACAAAGGATGGGCGATTGCCGTCTTTGGCGGAAGCGTACAAAGTAAACTGCGACACCGACAAGATTTCGCCTCCGACATCAGTCAAAGATTTGTTGGTTTTCCCGTTTTCATCCGGAAAGATACGAAGTTTGACGACTTTGTCCGCCATCTTTGGAAGGATATCTTCGGTGTCTTCATTATTGAAGCCAACGAAAAGAAGAAAGCCTCTTCCGATGGAAGCGATTTTTTCTCCGTCGATGGTGACGGAAGCGTATTTGACTTCTTGGACCAAGACTCTCATTATCCGACCTCGGCTAAGATGATTGGGGAGATAACCGGCTCCTTTTCGTTGATATGGAAACAGTTTCTAATGTCATCGATAACGGATTTCACATTGTCTTTTTCGGTATGGGCGTAGGCTAAAATCTCGCCTTTTTTGACATAGTCGCCGTATTTCTTTTTCAAGATGATGCCAGCGGCTGGATCGATTTTATCAACCATAGTTTCTCTGCCGGCGCCTAATTTCATCGCGGCGATGCCGATGGCCATGCAGTCGATTTTTTGGACATAGCCATCTTTGTCGGAAATGACAGGGATGATATGGTCAGCGATTTTGAATTTCTCCGGGTTGGTGATGTAAGAAGCGTCACCATGTTGGTATTTGACCATCTCGACGAACTTATTGAGAGCTTTGCCATTTTTGATGACTTCATCGATCATTTTGGAGGCTTCTTCATAAGAATGAGCGATATCCGACATCATTAGAATCTTGGCGGAGGCCTTATGGACCAATTCGGTGAAGTCTTTTGGGCCCTTGCCATTTAGGGTATCGATGGCTTCTTTGACTTCCAAAGAGTTACCGATGGCCAAGCCTAGAGGTTCGTCCATGTTGGTTAATTCAGCGGCGACCTTTCTTCCTAAATGGGTGCCGATTTCAACCATGAGTTCGGTTAATTTCTTAGCGGATTCAAGGTCTTTCATGAACGCTCCATCTCCGACTTTGACATCCAAAAGGATGGCATCGGAGCCAGTGGCCAATTTCTTAGACATGATAGAAGAGGCGATAAGTGGAATGGATGGAACACAGCCAGTGACGTCACGCAAAGCGTAGAGTTTCTTATCGGCTGGGTCGATTTCAGCGGTTTGGCCGATGATGGCGATTCTGATATCTTTGACCTGTTTTTTGAAGTCTTTCTCAGAGATGCCAATTTGGAGGCCCGGGATAGATTCGAGTTTGTCTAAAGTTCCGCCGGTATGGCCTAAGCCACGGCCA
>CAYPED010000121.1:0-3185 GCA_964409745.1 uncultured Staphylococcaceae bacterium
GAAAACGTCATTAGTGTTAACAACTCGCCAGTAAGCGACTGGGCTAACGTTGATAATCTAGCCACTTCGGATGAGAAGGATCCCAAGGATCAGGATAGCAACTATGCCAAAGCCAACCGTGGGAAGAAGTCCTTATCGATTTCCCTTTTCGCTATCTCTGGGGTATCCATCTTAGCCGGAGGTTCCCTGCTGTCAGCGATCGTTACCGAGCCAACCTTATCCAATATCGAGATAACAGGCTCGGATAATTCGATTTCTCTAAGTCTGACCATCGATAACCCTCAAGGCTTAGAAGTGGTGGCTTCTTTGTATGAAGATGACGTTCTTAAAGAAGAAACCGATATGTCTTATCAAGGAAGTAAAGACTTCGTTTATACCTATAACGACGTCGATTATTCCAAAAAGAACGTCATCAAGATTTCTTTCGATAACTACTTGGATTATTCCAAGGTCTTATATGAGAAGGAAATAATCCATAACACAGTTAATTCCCTTTATTTAGGAGGCAATTTATATGTCTAAAACAGCAGAGTGGTGGAACAAGAAAGATAAGAAGGGCAAAACGTCCTTCATCGTTTCGATGTTCCTTTTAGTCATCTCAATCCTTTGCTTATTCGGTCTTATTTTCTGCCGTCAATTGTTCGGCGATAAGGTCGGCGATTCCATCTTAGGCGAAGGAGTGGAAAATGGCTTCGTTGCCATCGGGAACGGCATCGTTTATTCCGGCAGCAAGATCTTGGTGACCTTCATCACCATTTTCCTAACCATTATCATTACGACCATCATCAACTTTATCGTTAGGTTATGCACCAGAACGGGCAAGAAGACCAAAACGGTTGGTTCTCTTATCAGATCCTTGGTCAAATACATCGCCGTCATCGTCGATATTTGCATCATCCTTTCCACTTGGGGAGTCAACGTTACCTCCATCATCGCCGGATTAGGGGTTTTGACCCTCATCATCGGCTTGGGTTGCCAGTCTCTCATCCAGGACGTCATTTCGGGTTTATTCATGGTCTTTGACGATTATTTCGATGTCGGAGACATGGTCATCATCGATGGCTTTAGAGGTTATGTCACCCAGATTGGTCTCCGCTCGGTCAAAATCGACGATAAGTTAGGCAATATCAAATCTATCAATAACTCCTCCATCACTTCCTGCGTCAACCTCTCTAGAGAAGACAACACGGTCGCGATGGAAATCGATATCTCTTATAACGAGGATCCTCGTAAGGTCGAGGCCATCCTCTTAAAGGAACTCCCAGCCTTAAAAGATAAAATCCCTCAGGCTATCGTCCCGCCGACTTATGTTGGTATGTCCAATTTCCATGATTCGGGCATTTCCTACAAGATTTCGGCCACTTGCAAGACTCCTTATCGTTTCCAACTTGAAAGGGATTTAAGAAGAGAACTTTATCTCATCATGTTGAACAACAACATCGAGGTCCCATACACCTACATCAATGTGGTGGACGCCAATAGCGTCGCTAAGCCAGAAGCCACCGTTAATGAAAAAGAAGCGGCGGAGGCCTTCGAGAAATCGGTCCGTAAGCCAAAGACAGAGAAAAAGAAACGCTCGGTCTTCCAACGCGTCAAGGATGTTTACACCGAGACGGTTGAAGAAACCAAGAACGATCTTAAATAAGAAAAAAAGCAGGTCTAGGCCTGCTTTTTATTTTACTTGCTTACAAAGTAAGCATCTGATAGACGCCTTCAAGCAAGATGATGGCGCATATAACGATGCCTACAAGAGGGATGACGATATCGTATTTGGCGGTCTTTAAGGAATAGGTCTTACGATAATTGAACAACAAGGCGATAGGAGAGATGACCAATAAGGATATGCCTTTGCCAAAGCCCCAAGGGGTAACGACGTCCAATATCTGTTTGAAGGACTTATAGGAATCAAGAACGATGCCTGAATCAGCGGCCAAGACGCTCATAAGGATGGCGGTGATAATTAAATCCACCACACCGGCTATCGCGAAGGTGATGGCGATGACCACGCCCATTTGGAAGGAATGGGCTTTGCTATCCAAATAGGATTCGTATTGTTCGGGTTTTCCGCCTAATTTGAGATAGATTTTCTTTTGATACTTGTAGTAAATCAAAATGGCGATGAAACCTAAGAAAGTGACTATTGGCTTGCTAGATAATAGAGGGATGACTTCGATTGGAAGGGTGAAGAGATAGGCACCCATCGATAAGCCTTTGACCAACATGCTGCCTATTTCATAAAGGATAGGGATGATGACCAACAAGCGGTAATAGATGAGTTTCTCTTTCTTGATTTTCTTTGGTTCATAAACCAAGAAGAGATACATAAGCGAGCACATCAACAAATCGATGAAGACATTGATGGAAAGATACTTCGTGAAGTATATTCGCATGAAGAAGTCAGTCAGGGCTTTCCCGTTTGGAATACCAAAGAAGGCGAAGATCTTATTGCCTAGCCCAACCACATAACGGTCATAACAGAGCAGATACAAAGCGATGATGAGCAAGGCCATCAAGCCATGGAACAAGACTAATTTCTTGATGTTATCTCTTGAAGAGATGATGACGGCGAAGTTGGCAATCAAGAAGAACGGGATGGCCAATTGGCCGAAGTAACCGGTGATATCGCCCGCCAAGGTGTAATTCACGGTTGTAGTCAAAGAGTCGTTCTTAGCGTAAATATTCCCAATCCAAGAAAAAACAAAGGACAACATCATTAATATCATCATGATCCAGCCAAAGATACGCATGTGGCGGTAGGAAAGAGGAGGATTGTATTTGATGTCGTCTCTGGAATCGATATTGCTAAGTAAAGTCTTTTTGAACATGGCTAAATTGTAGGACTGGGCCTAAGGAAAATAAATATTTCTTTGGTTAAGCAAAGAAAAATCCCCATCTCACGACGGAAACAGGGATTTTCGTTTCAGTTTTGTTACCAGATGACGACGCGCTTGCTTGGGGCGAGATACATCTTGTCTTTGGAAGTGACGTTGAAGGTCTCGTACCATTCAGGGAAGTTGCGTGGTTGCATGTTAGCTCTGAGAATGGTTGGGGCGTGGACATCGACTCTAAGCAATAAGGCAAGGTATTCTGGCTTACCTTTCATGCACCAAATCTTGGCCCAGTTTTTGAAGTATTCTTCATAAGATGCACCTTTAAGTTTCTTCATCAAGTCAAGGGTGACCGCC
>CAYPED010000122.1:0-3181 GCA_964409745.1 uncultured Staphylococcaceae bacterium
TGAATACCGAGCATTTCTCTAAAGACCCATTCAATCACAGCACCTTTGGAATAATGGTTCAAAGATGCAATTCCTTTGGATGGAGTGCTATCACCCTCCCAGGCTTCCCAAATAGTAGTGGCTCCTACTTTAGGCATATAAAGCCAGCCTGGCATCTCTTCATTTAAAAGAAGTTTATAAGCGTAGTGAATATCGATGTTTTCTAAGACATCGAGAATAATCGGGGTGGATAAGAAACCGGTACCTAAACGCCAGCGATAATTATCCAAGGCTTTGATTAGGCGTTTCTTGGCGTATTCCTCTTGTTCAGAAGTAAGCAAGCCCATATATAAAGGACGGACTAACTTAGCCTGACGGTCGGTGTCTAAGGTATAGCCTTTTTTAGTAACGAATTCCTGATAGGCACGTTTGGCCCCATCGGAGTATTCTTTGATTTTAAGGTAGGTTTTATCATGCGGTTTGCCTAAGATATCGGCAATTTCTAAAACACGTTTCAAAGTGAAGAAGGTGTAGGCGGTTGATTCTTCTGGATGCGGGGCGGCGAAATCATACCATTTGAAGGCCATGACGTCGTTTGGTTCAGCCCATTCGCCGTAAGATTGACCCCAATTAACGAAGTATTTGCGGTTCTTATGGGACATCGGGACATATTTGGCGTATGGAGCGAAGCGTTTGCCCGCTCTCTTGATCATAAAGAAAGCGTATTTAACGATGCCATCGTAGTTTTCTTCCAAGATGCGTTTATCGCCGTACCTTTTATAGAAATAAAGAGGGATGTAAACGCCGGCGCAAGCCCAGCCCACCGAACCATTCATCACCCACATGAACCAATCCTCGTTGGCGAATGGGGCGATTTGAGGAAGACGTCCGCTCTTCCACTGACGGTCATAGATATCCCTGACATGCTTTTTGGACATCGAAGCGTAGTTGGACAAGTAAGCGGCGGTGTTGAAGAAGACTTCCGAATCACCGGTCCAGCCCATCCTTTCTCTGGTTGGGCAGTCAGTTGGAACGTCGGTGTTGTTGCTCTTAAGAGACCAGACAGTGTTTTGATAGAACTTATTCAATAATTCCGAGGAGCATTCAAAACTCGAGGTCATTTGGAAATCGCTGTAAACGGCGATGGCCTCGAACTTAGAGACATCTAACTCGACATCAGTGTCTGCTTCGGCGTACTTAAAGCCGCCATAGAAGAACTTGGTCTTATAGATGTTCAATCCGTCCTTACAAACATAATGGATCTCTTGAAGAGGGGTCTTTTTTCCTTTATAGGTGCATTGGATGTTTTTTAAGGTAACATCATTGTTTTCATCTAATATCTCACCTAATTTGATATGAATTTCCTGACCCTTTTTAGCGTTTACTTCAAAAGAAATATAACCCGAGATATTCTGACCGAAATCAAGGATGGTCTTATTGGTTTTGGACTTAAAGGAATTGGCGACTTTAAGGTGTTCATGCTCTTTGACGAAAACGTTGTCGGAGGCGGTGAGATTGGCTTTATAGTCGACCACTTTGGCTTTTAAAGAGAAGGAAGGGACTTTGTTGGCGTCCACTTTCTCTCCGTCTTTCATATCGGCGAAAGTTAATGGACCGTCATTGTTCCAAGCCCAGGAAGAATCGCTGAGGATAGAACGTTTAACACCATCATTCCCGATTATCTCTAATTGGGCGATGAATTTGGTTTCCTTGCCATAGGTATTCATACGGCCTTTGGCACCGCTGGAACCTCTGTAATAGCCATCGGCTAAAAGAACTTCTATGGTGTTATCTCCGTTCTTCAGCAAAGAAGTGACATCATAAGTTTGATATTGGATTCTCTTCCTATTGTCGGTGAAACCAGGGGCGAAGATGAAATCCCCAACCCTAGAACCATTGATATTGGCTTCATAGTTGCCACAGGCAGAGATATAAAGCCTGGCCTCTTTGATGTCTTTGGATTCGAATTCCTTTTTAAAATAATCAACCGGGTAATGAATGTTCTTCTTTGGCTTGTAATTGCCCGAAATCCAATCGGCAACCCAGTCTTTTTCATTAAGCAAGCCCATTTCGAAGAAGGAAGAAACGGACTCCCCTTCTTTATCGTTTTCATCCCACAAAATAATGGAGAAATCGATTCTTTGACGGGATTCAAAGGAAATAGGAAAGATGAATTCCATGGAGGAAGATTCAACCTTGCCGGAATCAAAGATTACTTTTTCATTGTTTTTGGCGATGATACGGTATGCTTTTTGGGAAATCCCGCCTTCATCATTCCAAGTGATGCGTGGGGAGACAATATCAATCCCAATTGGGTTAGTAAGATATTCGGTTTGGATATTGATAGCTTTCATAGGTCATCATTTAACGAGCTTGCTTTGGATTTTCTCGCGATAGGCTTCGCCATAGGCGCGCTCTTTTTCCCAGGCTTCATCGTCCTTTTTCTTCTTAAGTGCGGTCTTTTCTTCTTTCTTGGCCTTTTGCTCAGCGGTCAATGCAGCCCACTTAGCCTCGGACTTGGCTTTCTTAGCCTCTTCTCGAGCCTGAATCTTAGCGTCCTTCTTTTCCTTCTTGGCCTTTTGATTGGCTTCTTTCTTAGCCTTCTTTTCGTTATGTTTGGCTAACTCGGCTTCGAAATTGAGATGCTTCTTCTCGCATTTGGCTTTAAGGTTATCGATAAAAGCCTGCTCGTTTTCGATGATGTATTGTTCTTCTTCTTTGGCGGCAGCAACTTCAGGATCGACATATTCGACGCCACTTTCGATAGCGAGTTTCTTGTTGTATTCCTTAATGTTGATTTGCTTGAGGTTGATGGTCTTTTCGACATTGAGGAAAAGCAATAAGACGGCAAGAATAATGCCGGTGATGGCTTCTAAGCCAACAAAGGCAAAGGTGATCATATCTTTGCAAGCTTGGGTTTGTTCGGCCACGAGAACACCTTCCACCATTTCAGGGGCTTTATATCCAGAGGAAGACAGCATCGCATTGAAGATGGCGGTAGCGACACCGGCACTAGCGGTAGCCAAGATGTTATAGATACTCATGGCGGTTCCGTCGCATCTGGAACCAGATTTCCATTCAATATGGTCTAAGCAGTCGGCAAATAAGGCCATAAAGACATAAGCGCATGGCAAGCCACCGATGTTCTTGATGAATTGGCCGATTAAGACGACAACCAAGTTGTTTGGGACAATCCAGCAGA
>CAYPED010000123.1:0-3148 GCA_964409745.1 uncultured Staphylococcaceae bacterium
CATGACGTCGACCAATTCGGCCATTGGGGAGGATGGGGTAATCGGGAAGATCGCAGCAACCTCGGTAAAATAGTAACTTTCTTGTCCGGCTGCGGTGTTTCCGTCAACCGATTGGAATGTTTTCTTGATTTCAGACATAATGAAAACCTTCTCCTTAATCGAGCAAAGTATACTCTCAAATTCTTCTTTCATAAAAGAAAGAACCGCTTACATTTGATATGCGTTTTTGGTATCAAAACCATAATGGGCAAATGTGAATTTCCATTCACCCACAAATCCGACAAATTATCGCCCAAAAGCTTTCTTAACAACAAAACTCAATAAATCGAACAACATTATTATCAAAACCGCGATTAAGGCGATGGCAAAGATCGGAGTCATATCCCCTGGATTCATCGTTCGGTAGTAATTTATGGCAGAGCCTAACCCATAATTGGTGCTTCCGGTGATGATTTCGGCCATGATGGTCGTCTTCAGGGACAAAGCAAACGAGGAGGCTAAACCCACCAAAACATATGGAAAAGCGATAGGAAGTCTAATCTTAAAGAAATTATTGAACTTATTGCTCGAGTCCAAACGCATCGCCATTTCAACTTGCTCTGGCAAGGAGTTCATGCCGCCAACAAAGGCTTCATAAAGAATAGGGAACGAAAGCAATGTGGCAATGGCAATAGGCGCATAGTCGCTTCCCAAAAGAAGCAAGAACAAGAAGACAAAGGCGGCCGTAGGAGCGCTCTTTAAGACAACAAACAAAGGTTTCAAGAACGCTTGCAGTTTTTTGAATGTGCCAACGAAGAAACTGAGTATCAAGGCGGCCGCAAAAGCAATCGCAAAGCCAATTAAGGTCCTTAATAAGGACATCCCAATGGATTTCCAAATATAGGAACCAGCGAGCAATTGCCCAAAGGTTTTAAAAGTGTCAATCGGATTAGGGAACGTGAATCCACCATTCCCGATGGCCGCCGAGATAATCCACCAAAGGATAAAAACAAAAAAGATCCCGTACACGTACAGGCTGGTGTTGCTTATTAGGATCTTTTTAAGTTTTTTCATTTAGTGTTAGTCGTGTTTGAAATAGATATCATCAGTTGTGGAATCTTGACCTAAAGTGTTCAGGAACGCATCGATATCCGACTTATTTACGTCAGCCCACTGGAATCCGATGCCGATGGTGTTTCCATTTTGGAGAATGTTCTTGATGATGGTTGGGTTGCCAATCTTAGAGGCGACGGTTTCGGATTCTAAGCCAGACTCTCTGATAGCCTCATCAAGTTCGGATGGCTCATGTAATAAGTCTTCAACATCATCTTTGATTTCTCTTAAGAAGTTTCTGGCTTTTTTCTCATTAACGGAGTTGTTAACGAAGATAGAAGCCTGGGTGATTCGTTTGCCACCGCTCTTAGATTTATAGAGTTCTTGGATATTGGAATAGATGGAGGCGTTGGTGTTTTGCTGCAAAGCCACCGATAAGACAGGCTGAGCCACCAAAACATAGGCGGCTTCCGCGTTGGAATCCGATTCGTTCTTGCCAGAGATCAAGCATCTCGAGGCGGCGTTCACATCCGCCACATAATGGACGTTCGTGTAATCCGTCCCGTAGACATATTTGAACAACAAATCAGGAATGTTGTTTTGTTGGAAGACAACAACATAATCATCTTTGTCTAAGGTGTTGTTGGAATCGTTGCCAGTCGAAGCAAGGAAGAAATTACCAAAGGTAACCGTTGCCGCTAATTTGTATGGGGCGTTGGTCTTTTGAATCATCTTTGCTCCGGCGTTGGTTGGAAGAATGATGATATCCTTAGATCCCGCTTGGAAATAAGAACTGACGGTTTGGGCGTTGGAAATCTCGACGTTCTCATCTCTTAGATGCTCATACATCGATAAGGCCGGCGCCCCGCTTGGGCAAGCCACCGTCAATGTTAGTTTCTCGTTGCTCTCGCAGGAGCAGAGAAGCACTAATGGCAATAAGGCGAATACATACTTTTTCATAATCTTTTTTCCTCGTGGATATTATATGGATATTCAATTATGATTAATGTGATATATGTCACAGATATTAGATACATTAACCAAACAAGATTTATCCCTCTTCCAAATAAAGAAAATAAAGAAGAACGAGGTCCTTTTCAGAGAAGGCGAATCCTGCAAAATGATAGGCATTCTCAAAGAAGGTTCTTTAGTTATTTCATCGTACACTTTCGAAGGCAAGGAAATCATCTTCAATTTCATCAAGCCAAGTATGATGTTTGGAAACAATTTATTGTTTTCAAAAGAGCCTCATTATAAAGGCAACGTAACCGCCTTGATGGACTCCAAAATATATCTTATAAATGAAACCAATTTATTGGCCTTATGCGCCCAAAACAAATCCTTCCTTAAAGAATATCTGTCGTTGACCGCCAACATGGCCATAAGCCTCAATGAACGCATCAAAATGTTATCCTTCAATTCGTTGGAAGAAAGATTCTCCTACGCCTTATTTTTACATAATGGAGTTCTTCCTTATAAATCCATTTCCAATCTAGCCAAGGAACTCAATGTCGAAAGAGAGACATTGTCCAGATATATATCCAAACAAATATCCATTGGTTTAATTCGTAAAGATGACCACCGATTGATTGACTTATCTAAGAAATAAAAAAAGCCGGCAATTTGCCGGCTTTCTGTTTTCAAGTGGTGATTCCTGAGGGACTCGAACCCGCGACCCGCTGATTAAGAGTCAGCTGCTCTACCAACTGAGCTAAGGAACCAACGCTTGGTTATTTTATACTTGCCTCTTTCATTTAGCAAGATAAAGAAAAGGAGCCGTGTGGCTCCCTTTCAATTTTGTTTAAATTGCTTATTCGGCGACGGAAGCTTTGAGCTCGACGTTGCTTGGGCGAATCTGCTTTGTCATGTCAAGAGTGATGCTCTTAACTTTGGAAGCGAGGGTGATGGTGATAACGTTATCAACAACTTCGGAGGTGGCGCCAGTCGGAAGGACGGTTTTACCTAAGTCAGCATATCCAGAATCGCAAGTTAAGACGATGCGATCGAAGTTATTGGCGTGGGTAATGATGACATTGTGGCCAACATACCAACGGCAAGAAGAATAGGTAGATTTCCAAACATTAACATCGTTGTTAGAGGTTCCTTTACGGACGGC
>CAYPED010000124.1:0-3128 GCA_964409745.1 uncultured Staphylococcaceae bacterium
GCCATGAATGACCTTTATGAGAAGATTGAATCTTCTATTCACCTTATCGATTACCACGCCGAATCAACTTCCGAAAAGCAGATATTCATGCTGAATAATGTCGGAAAGGCAACGGCGGTGGTCGGAACTCACACCCACGTTCAAACCGCCGATGAGAGAATCGTTGATGGGACTGCCATTCAAACCGACGTTGGGATGTGTGGAATCATGAATGGTTCCATCGGAGCCACTTACGAATCAGCCAAGAAACGTTTTGTCGAAGGGCAAAAAGTGGCCTTGGATTTCTCGGGACGTGGCTTATCTCAATTCAACGCGACTTATATCGAAGTCGACGAAAAAACCTTAAAGGCGACAAATATTCGCCGCATTCATTTGGAGGAGAATATCGATGAGTAAATGCATTTATCGTTCCGTCCCGAACATGAAAGAAGCCAGGAAGCGTATCGCTGAAGCGGAACGTCTGGTCGATCATGTCGAGGTCTCGGACTTATTGAAAAACTTCGCCAAAGGAAAGAAATTCTTCATCAAAACCTTTGGTTGCCAAGCCAATATCCGCGATGAGGAAATCATGGCTGGTTATTTGAAAATGGCCGGATACGAAAGAACCGAAGATCCTAAAGAATGCGATCTCGCTATCATCAATACCTGCGCGGTCAGAGAGAATGCCGAAGATAAAGTTTATGGCGAATTAGGCTCTTTCAAAGCCAAAGCCGAGAAGGACCCAAACTTCATCCTTTGCCTTTGCGGTTGCATGATGCAGCAAGAAGGCTTTGCCGAGATGATTCTTAAGACCTATCCGTTCGTCACCTTGGTTTTCGGCACCCATAATGTTCATCGTTTATTGCCGTTGTTGACCGATGTTTTGAAGACCAAGAAACACATCGTTGATGTTGAATCTGGACCAAAAGAATTGGTCGAAGATATGCCTTCCGAGCGTTTATCCTCTTCTGAAGCTTTTGTTAATATTTCTTATGGCTGCGATAAATTCTGCACCTACTGCATCGTCCCTTACACCAGAGGCAAAGAACGTTCCAGGAAGGTTGAGGACATCGTCAAAGAATGCAAACAGCTGGTAGAAGATGGCTATAAACAAATCACTTTGCTTGGCCAAAACGTCAACTCCTATGGCTTGGATTTGAAAGATGGCACGACCTTCGCCCAATTATTGGAAGAAGTCGCCAAATTAGGCGTTCCAAGGCTAGCTTTCCTTACTTCCTATCCATCCCAATTCACCGATGAGATGATCGAGGTGATGGCTAAATATGACAATATCCGTAAATGGTTACACTTCCCAGTTCAGTCTGGCTCTACCTCCTGCTTAAGGAGAATGGGTCGCAGATATACGAGAGAAGAATATCTTGCCTTAGTTAAGAAAATCCGTGAAAAGATGCCGGATATCGCCTTAACGACCGATATTATCGTTGGCTTCCCAAACGAAACCGATGAGGAATTCGCGGACACTTTGTCCTTATGCGAGGAAGTCGGATATTCAGCCGCTTTCACCTTTATTTACTCGCCAAGAAAAGGCACGCCTGCCGCGGCGTTGAAGGATGACACTCCGGACGAATTGAAGCACGAACGTTTCAACGCCTTGGTCAAAGTCATTGAAAAGACCACTGGTGAACATTCGGCTAAGATGGTCGGAAATACCTACTCCGTGTTGGTTGAAGGCCCCTCCAAGAAGAACTCCGACGTCTTATCTGGCTATGCCGAAAATGGCAAACTCATCAACTTCCCGGGGCCTGCTTACCTTACT
This sequence comes from uncultured Staphylococcaceae bacterium, assembly GCA_964409745.1. GTDB lineage: Bacteria > Bacillota_I > Bacilli_A > RFN20 > CAG-826 > UBA4951. The sequence continues at coordinate 1,757 of CAYPED010000124.1, forward strand.
GGTTGTATCGTCGACGTCAAAGTCCTTGAATCGAAGAATTATTCCCTTCGTGGAGAATTGGTCGGTGATCCAATCCTTTGGAAGGCCAAGGATGTGGCCTATGTCTTATCGTTGGACCCGCTTCTCAAGGAATATAAGAACCTTTCGGAAGCTTTGAAGGACCCAAAATATGTCGAACTTGGAATGAAATTTGAGGCTGCCAAGAAGGCTTTAGCTTTGTCGATGGGCGATGATGAGAAATACGCTAAGTGCAAAGAAGAATTCTTAGCCATCAGCAATCTCATCAACAATGATCCACTAATCAAAAACAAAGAGGCCTTGGTTTCTGAAGTCGGAGCTTACTTAGAAAGGGTGCGGGCATTGCTTTCATGATCATCGTTTTAACGGGTGCAACGGGAACAGGCAAAAGCCGTTTGGCCATTGAATTAGCCAAGAAGCTAGACGCCGAGATCATCAACGGCGACGCTTTTCAAGTCTACAAGGACTTAACTATCGCCACTGCCGCCCCAACAAACGAAGAAAAGGCTGAAGTACCGCATCATTTATTCCAATATGTCAATTTGAACGAGAACTATTCAATCGCTCAATATCAGAAAGACTGCAGGGAGACTTTAAAAGAAGTCTTATCCCGCAAAAGCAACGTCATCATCGTCGGTGGAAGTGGTCTTTATCTTAGAGCGGCCCTATATGACTATGACTTATCCTTAGACACTGACAAAATCGATATGACCCCTTATGAAAGCAAGACCAACGAGGAACTCCATGAGATTCTCGAAGGTTTAGATAAGGAAGAAGCCGATAAACTTCCGGTTCAAAATAGGCAGAGGATTCTCCGCTCCATTCAAATCTGCTTAGCGGCCGGAGAGCCAAAGACCCAATTCCTCGCCAAACAGCATCACGAGCCTATTTACCCATCGAAATTCTATGTCTTGCATATCGATCGTGAGACCCTATATCCGAAGGTTAACGAGAGGGTTGATAAGATGTTCGAAATGGGCTTGTTGGATGAGACCCTCCCGCTTATTGAAAAGTACGGCAGAGGAGCCCAAGCTTTCAAAGCCATAGGTGTTAAGGAGTTATTCCCTTATCTAGATGGTGAAATATCTTTAGAAGATGCTAAAGATTTAATAAAGTTAGATACAAGACGATACATCAAACGCCAGGAGACATTCTTCCGCCATCAATTCAATGCGAAGATTATCTCTTCTTTGGATGATATCCTTGACGATTTGAAACAATAGGGGGCGAAAATTATGGAATTACTCAAAATCAACGAAGTTGCCAGTATGTCTGGCATCGATACCCAATATCTTGAGCCATATGGTTATTACAAAGCCAAAATCAATCCTGAGATCATGCTCAGCAAAAAGAA
>CAYPED010000125.1:0-3101 GCA_964409745.1 uncultured Staphylococcaceae bacterium
GATTTCGTCGATTCCACCTCGCAAATCCGCATTGAATGCGCTTTGCAATGGTGCGTGCAGGATTATAACGAGCACATTCTCAGCTACGCCAACAGCGTCCGTACCGCCGGTGGCGGCACTCACGAGGATGGCCTTAAGATGGGTCTTACCAAAGCCTTGAACGATTGGGGCATCGAGAACGGCATCATCAAAGAGAACCAGAGAATCGATGGCACAGACCTTCGTGAAGGTCTGACTTGCGTATTATCCGTCAAGATGCCGGAATCCATGACCGAATACGAAGGCCAAACCAAAGGCAAATTGGGCACCCCAGCCGCTTTGCAGGCCTGTTCTTCGTTCATCAGCGAGCATTTCACTTACTACTTGATGGAGCATAAAGACTTCGGCCTTGATTTAATCAAGAAGTGCCAAGCCTCCAAGAACGCTAGAGACGCCGCTAGGAAAGCCAGGGAAGAAGCCCGTGGCACCAAAAAGAAGCAAAACGATTTAATCGTTTCCGATAAATTGGCCTCCGCTCAGTCGAAAGACTACAAGAACAACGAGCTTTTTATCGTCGAAGGTAATTCGGCCGGTGGCTCTGCCAAAAACGGCAGAGATAGATTGCATCAAGCCATCTTACCTCTTAGAGGTAAACCACTTAATACCGACTCCGTCACCATGGAGAGAATGTTGGCTAACGTCGAATTCGCCACCCTCATCCAAACCATCGGAGCGGGCGTGGGCCAGAATTTTGATATCGACGATTGTCGTTATGGCAAGATCATCATCATGACCGATGCTGACGTCGATGGCGCCCACATCCAGACCTTGCTTTTGACCTTCTTCTACAACTACATGAAGCCGCTTATCGATAACGGCATGGTCTATATCGCCTGCCCGCCTCTTTATCGCGTCTACAAGAAGTCCGACCCGAACAAGAAATTCGTCTATGTTTGGGACGATAACAAACTAGAAGAAGCCAAAGCCCAAATCGGTCCGGGCTACGGCATCAACCGTTATAAAGGTCTTGGTGAAATGAACGCCGATCAATTGGCTTCGACCACCATGAACAAAAAGACCAGACGACTCTTAAGAGTCGATATCCAAGATCCTCTCGTCGTTGAGAAGCGTATTTCCATCCTTATGGGCAAAGATCCTTCTCTCCGCCGCTCGTGGATCGAAGAGAACGTCGTCTTCAACGAAGAAGATTCCTTCATCAAGGAAGTTAAGGGGGTGTGACAATGGCTAAGAAGAAGCAAGCAGTCATCGAAGAAACCATCGTCGAGAACATCCTCGATTCATCGCTAGATGAATTAATGGGAGAAAGATTTGGCATCTACGCCAAAGACGTCATCCAAGAACGCGCTATCCCAGACGCCAGAGACGGCCTTAAGCCGGTTCAGCGCCGTATCGTTTACGATATGTGGGATACCAACAACACTTTTGAACACCCAACCAAGAAATCCGCCCACATCGTCGGCGACGTCATGGGTAATTATCACCCGCACGGCGATGCGTCCATCTACGACGCCTTGGCCCACTTGAGCCAAGATTGGCGACTCCGCTACCCATTGGTCCGTTTCCAAGGTAACAACGGCTCCATGGACGGCGATGAGCCGGCCGCCCCACGTTATACCGAAGCCAAATTGACGGCCATCTCCGATGAATTGGTCAGAGATATCGAAATGGACACCGTCGATATGGCTTTAACCTACGATGATAGCAGGATGGAACCTTCGGTTCTCCCAGCCCGTTTCCCAAACTTGTTTGCGAATGGCTCCTCGGGCATCGCCGTTGGCTTGGCGACCGAAATCCCGCCACATAATCTCAAGGAGATTTGCTCCGCCATCATCTATCGTATCAAGCATCCGTCCTGTTCGACCGCTGATTTGATGCAATACGTCCCAGGACCTGATTTCCCAACCGGTGGCATCATCCATGCCTCGGAAGGCTTGAAGCAAATCTACGAGACCGGCAAAGGCCGTATCTCCATCCTTTCCAAGACCGAAATCATCGATGACGGCGATAATAAGCAAATCATCGTCACCGAGATTCCTTTTGGCGTGAACAAAGCCCAATTGGTCGGCCAAATCGACAAATTGAGGCACGATAAAGCCGTCGTTGGCATCGAAGAAGTCCGCGATGAGACCGATAAGAGCGGTCTTCGCATCGCGATTGACCTAAGGAAAGACGCCAAACCGGAAGCCATTTTGAAGTTCTTAATGAGCAAGACCAACTTGATGACTTCCTATTCGGCCAATATGGTGGCCATCGTCGATGGCAGACCAAAGCTCATGGATCTATGCAGCTACGCCGATTGTTATATCTCCCACCAGTTGGACGTCATCGTCAGAAGAAGTCATTATCTTTTAGATAAAGACAACGCCAGATTGGAAATCGTTTTGGGCTTGATCAAAGCCGTCTCCATCTTGGACCAGGTCGTCGAGGTCATCAAGGCCTCCGCCGACAAAGCCGATTCCAAGAAGAATATCTCCAAAGCCTTTGGCTTTACCGCCGACCAGGCTGAAGCCATCGTCATGATGCCGTTATACAAACTTTCGCATACCGACATCGTCACTTTGGAGCAAGAAAGAGATGATTTGACCGCCGAGGTCGAATATCTCAATTCCTTGCTTAACGATAAGACCCTCATCGAAGGCGTCATCATCAAAGACCTCAAAGACATCTCCAAACGTTACGGGGATGACCGCAGAACCGTCATCACCGAAGACGAAATCGGAGATTTATCCGTCGATAAGCGTGATCTCATCGTCAGAGAAGACTGCTATGTCGTCGTTTCCAAAGATGGCTACATCAAGCGTTGCACCATCAAGTCGTATAAAGGCTCCGGTGGCCATAATGGCGTCCTCCCAGGCACCAAACCGGGCGATGTCATCGTCTATAAGGGCTTATGCACCACCAAGGACTACGCCATCTTGTTCACCGAATCCGGAAATTACGTCTATCTTCCGGTCAATGAGCTTAAGGAAGCCAAGTGGAACGACATCGGCGGTCATATCTCCGCCTTGCTCCAGATGAGTCCAGGCGAGAAGATCGTCAAAGCCTTTACCATCAGGAAGTTCCGCCCAGACCTCTATGTCGTCTTGCTTACCAAGCGCGGG
>CAYPED010000126.1:0-3100 GCA_964409745.1 uncultured Staphylococcaceae bacterium
AAGGAATTGTCCCCAGCCAATTCAAAGACGCTTATGGGGAACTAAACTCCACCCGTTCTTTTTCTCCGGATACCAACCTCAAGGACAAATTGGTTTCATATAATGATGGTGCCACAGATTCATGGGCAAATCACGTTTCTTCAGCAGTCAACAGATATTGCGACGATTACGGCGTGCATGGGACGGCTAATTGGCATCTGATTATCGTTGGCGTACAGACTTCGCTCTTGCAGGACAAACCGGTCATCATCTTCGGCAACTACCCTTATTTAATCACTTCAGATCCGGACGACAAATGTGACCATGCAGTCGTAGTGTATGGCTGCGATTTGAGATGGTGGGGCGGCGGATATTACATCGTCAATTGTGGATGGGGCCCATTGTATGCAGAATCGTCCATCTGCATATTCTGGTGGACCGGAATGACCATGACTTTCACTCTTGACATGGACTACTACGAGCAAAGCCACACGATAGGCCACGACGAATACGGGTTCCCCGACGCCTACGCTTCGGAAGAGACGTCGAAGCAGATAACGACCGCAGATGGACTGACCTTCGACACGAAGAGGCTAAGATGCGGCTTCATCCACAACGAGTACGTCACCATATCCCCTAGAAAAGCGGGCTTCGGCACAGCTTATATCGAATATTCCTTCACGAATCCGGTTAGGGAAATAGAGATGGACATATCCTTCTGGAGCCTCGATGAGAGGTATGGGAGCCCCAACCATTCGGAGCTGAAGCTCCAATACAAAGGGCTGATGTCCGAGGATTGGGACAACGAGATTGATCTCCTTGCGGAGGATCTGTCGACGGACAGGGCGAAGCAGACGCATATGACGATAACGTTCCCGAGGAAGACGAGGGCGTTCAGGATATACGCCCACTTCAGCTACATGCAGGCCCCGACCGATAGGAACAAAGGAAGGGTATCCATAGGGGACATCCTGGTCAAAACGTATAAATAATCAGCAAAAAGGCCGCCAGATAGGCGGCTTTTTATATTCCTAGCAGCAATTGGACCAATCCCAATACAGCAAGGTGGGCCGGGTAATACAAATAATACACGGCCTTCATGGCTTTGCCTTTGCCTGGTTGTCCGTTATATAAGCGAAGGATAGGGATGGCCAAAGCAACGCATAAGGCCATTAAACCATAGAGAAGACTGCCAGTGTAAACACAGTATAGGGCGCTATAAATAGCCACCGGCATCATCATATGAAGCATTTGCTTCCAGAAGCTTCCGCGGAAGTAATAAAGCAGGATGATCGCGAAATATCCACAGCTTGACCAATCGCACGGGAAAGCAATCACGCCGAAGCCTAAATAGATTAATGCTTTAGCCCAAGCGGGTACCGAGAAGTATCTATCATCCGTCAAATACAGAGCCAATCCCGCGATAGCCAGTCCCCACATAACCGAGGTTTCGTATTCAGGTCCTTCTAAGAAAGGAATGACAGGCTGCTCAGTGTAGAAGCAATAGGCGAAATGGGATATGAAGGCGCCGATAAACAAACGAATAAGATAGTTTTTCGGATTCTTGGTGTAATGCCAGCCTTCCGCCATCATAAACCAGAATATCGGGGCGACTATCCTTCCAAAGACATGAATCAGAATAGCCCACCATTGGGTGGAGAATGGCGCATTTTGAAAAGTCCAAGCCAAATGGTCAGCCGTCATCAAAATCATGGCAATCACTTTTAAAGCGTTGCCAGAAAGACAGGCGTATTTAGGATAGGATGTTTCCCGTTCTAAAGAGAATGCGCGAGCGGCTATGGCTTCCATGTTTTTTTACTTATTAGAAACGATCGGATGGATATTCGCCTTTATCAACCAATTCTTTCAAAGAAGTTACGACTTCGTCTAAATCATCTCTATAGGTGACACCATGCCAAACGGCATCGGTTCTAAGCACTTTGCAGACGGCTTCTTTTTCTTCCAATAACTCCGTCATCACGTCGGTAGTGAGATATTCGGCGTCTAATATATCGTTTTTATGATTATCCAAGAACTTCGGAAGCCTTTCTTCGAAGACGTCCAAAATATCATGGGTATAAACGAATAAATTCATGGAGACTAAGGTCTCATGATCAATCTTCTTATAGTCTTTGGTTCCTAATGGAGCGGCCCAAATATCATCGCCTCTCCATTCAACGCTGGATTCGACGACCCTCTTGAGGTTATGGTTATCATCGAAATCCAAAACGCCACGTTTGACGCTGCCTTTCTTAGATAAGGTGTTCTTCGCAAAGTAAGCGACATTGGCATGCTGAGCTTTGACATTCTTATCTAACGTTTTCAAATAGTTGGCGGCCTGAACAAAAGCGTCGGCTCCATAGAAATCGTCAGCGTTGATGATGGCAAAGTTGCCTTTCAAGACATCCTTGGCGCAATAAATGGCATGCGCGGTTCCTAATGGCTTAACTCTTTCTTTTGGAACCGAATAGCCTTTTGGAAGGTTGTCCATCTTCTGATAGGCATAGGCGGTCTCGACATATTTCGAGACTCTCTTGCCCACTGTTTCTTCGAACTCTTCGTACATATCTTCCTTGATAACGAAGACAACACGATCGAAGCCAGCCTTAACGGCATCGTAAATCGAATAGTCGATGATGAAATTCCCCTTCTCATCAACGGGCTGAATTTGCTTTAGTCCACCAAAGCGGGAGCCCATCCCAGCTGCAAGTATTAATAAATCCATACGAGTATTTTAACTATGTTAATTGCGAAAGCGAAACAATTAATCAACTTCGCACATCTTTTTGGCTTGTTTCATCCAAATTCTCATCGAAGTTCTTTCGGGGATGATCTTTTGGATTCTGACCAAAGATCTAACCATAAAGCGGTTAATGGAATAGACTTTCTTCTTTTTGGCGTCCTTATAAGCACGGGCCACGACCTCTTCCTTGGTGGAGGTCATCTTGTCCCATTTGTAGTTGCGGCCGTTATCAAAGTCTTTAAGCATATCGGTTTTGATCCAATATGGGGTGACGGCCATAACGTGGATGCCCTTCTTTTTGTATTCGTAATGAAGGGCTGCGCTCCAGGAATTGACGAAGGCTTTGCCCGCGGCGTAAACGGCTAAATACGGAAGTGG
>CAYPED010000127.1:0-3099 GCA_964409745.1 uncultured Staphylococcaceae bacterium
TAAAATACACCCCACCACACTTCTCGACTTCTTGGGTCATAGAAGCGTCGACTCCGAAAGCGAAATCATCTCTCAATTCATTATCAACTTTGTTGACGTTTAGATTTTCGTAATCGTGGGATTCGGTGTTTGTGGCACCGCCAAAGGTTTCGGTGATCTCATTGGTGTCGTATTTAAATAGAGCGCCGTTTTTGTTGTTGTTTTCACAGCCCGACAAAAATGTAAGAGCCACCGCTAAAACCATTAAGCCTTGTTTTTTCATTTGATCGTTCCTTTCATGTATTCTGTCGGAGACACTCCGTAATATTTTTTGAATTCAGAGGAAAAATGAAGTTGGTTTTTATATCCAACCAAAAGGCCGACTTGCTGGATGTTGTAATCTGCGCTTTTAAGCAAGGCGCCGGCTTTTTCCATTCTGACTTTGGTTAGATAACCTTTGGTGGATATATTCAAAATGCTCTTAAAAGCATTCGATAAGTAATTCGGCGAGACATTAACGTTTTTGGCTACATCAGTGATTTTGATTTGGAATTGATAGTTGTTATTGATGAATTCCTGGGCAAGCAAGACAAGGACTTTCTTGGTTGAGGCATTTTCCTTTTCGTTACCGAGTTCATCGATGAATTCCGATAACAATTCATACATCATTCCCAAGCATTTCAAATCAAGCTGGCCTTTTTCGGCGTATCTGGTGTAGATGGCATTGAAATACTTCCTAAAGTCATAACTATTGCACGCGATAATAGGATTTTTAGAGGAGAGATTGATGTTTTCGAAAAGTTTGTTGATGAAGGTTCCGTTAAAGCCAATCCATTCATAGACCCATGGATCGCTTGAATCTGGATAATATTTGGCGGATACCCCATTAGGGATATAGAAAATCGTATCTTTAGATAGTTTGTATCTCACTCCGTCCAATTCGAAGTAGCCTTTGCCATCCAAGACATAATGAAATAAATGGTATGGCTTGGCGGCATTGACGATATTTTTATCAACCCCGCATTCCTCTTTGCCACACTCAAAAAGACTTAAATCTTGGAGAAGGGCTACGTTTAGGATCGACGGCATAGCTTAATTATAAAACTGCATATATTTATTCGAAAAACAATTAATTTTCAAAATGGTTTTTTATATATCGCTTTTGGCTAGGTAATTATATTTATGCATATTTTTATAGCGTTATTGGGCTATTTTTCTTTAATCAAAGCATTGGGCGAAATATATTTTTACATATTTAGAGAGTAGATTTTAATATATTTAAAAATGCATCAAACGCCTCTAAAGAGCATAAAAAGGCTAATATTCGGACCCTTAGAAACCCCCATAAACTACGATAATTACCCTGCTAACTGTCTAGGCAAAAATAAAAGGCCTGATTCGAATCAGGCCTTCATTGCTCGAATGGGGCGGATAATGGGACTTGAACCCACGAATGACCGGTTCACAGCCGGTTGTGTTAACCACTTCACCATATCCGCCATATGATGCCCTAAAATAATATGCTTTTAAGGCTTTGCCCGCAAGTTATTTAAAATCTTTTCTCCTTCGAACAAAATTTGGTATTCGCGATTGAAGACCAATATGGCCAAAGGAGTACCTTTATGGGTCTCGTATAATCTCTTGGCTTCAGAAAAAGGAACCCAGAGTGTTTTCTCGATAAGTTGATCGCCCCTGGAAGCGAAATGTAGTTCTTTCTGACTGCCCACCCTTTTGCAAAGATAGTAATGATTGAGGTTCTTTCTCTCCAAAAGATTGTAATAGTCATCGATTTCGCCTATCTCGGCGACGATTTCGATTTCGTAGCCGAGTTCTTCGAGGCATTCCCTCTTTAAGGCGACTTCGAAAGATTCGTTGTCTTTCACTCCACCGCCGGGGGTCTCGTAATAGTCTCTGAAGCCGAACTCTTCGCCCATCATTCCATAGACGTGATGGAGGGCGATGTTTCCATTCTCATCCAACACCAAAGCCCTCACCACATTACGGGTGACTTTGATACCTTTGTATGGGAATTCGTTGTCTTTGAGGGAGGCTAATAATCGCATGGGGATATATTAGCAATCATTTATTCATTCTTGTAGCCTCATTTTCTCCCATAGCCGGATAACAAATGGCCTTCAATCCTTTAAGTATCCATCTCTCTTTTCTTTCTAATGAAAGAACAAGCAAATAGAACTTCTTGTTTTTGAAGGTAAGGCGATAGAAATCCATCTTCTTTTTCCCTTTGGATACATAGTCAGGAAAGGAGAGAATCTCTTTCATTCCTTCGATCTTCTTTAAATAGGTATCTGGGTATTTGGTAGCCAGGTCATTAAGGGTGTTGCTTAGGACGTATACGTCTCTTTCCCTTTCTTCCTCCATGGATATTTTCTCGAGGATGCTCTTTTTGATTTTCCCTAAGATCAGATAATCGTTGTTCATATTTTTCCTCCTAAAGATAGATAGTCATCAAAGGATGGTTTTTCCCTCCCTTCTTCTTACCCCTATGCCTGCCTATGTGTATAATGAAATATCCTTAAGGAGGGAGCTTATGAGAATCTTATTCAAAAACGCTGATATCTTACTTAGAAAAGAAAAAGGCTATGAAACCTTGAAGAAGGCTTACTTAGGAGTGGAAAACGATAAAATCGTTTATATCTCTGATAAAGCCCCGGAAGATTCTTACGACGTCATCAAAGATTATTCCAATAAGCTCCTTATGCCAGGCTTGGTCAATGGGCATGGGCACGCGGCCATGACCATCCTTAGAGGGGTCGGATCGGGCCTTCCTTTGCAAGAATGGCTTAACGATGCGATTTTCCCAATCGAAGCCAAATTGACTCCGAATGATGTTTATGTCGGTACCAAATTGGCTTGTTTGGAAATGATTGCCAGCGGCACCACCACTTTCTCCGATATGTATGATTTCCCATATTCCGTGGCTCTCGCTGTCGCGGAATCTGGCATTAAGACCAACTGTTGCCGCACCGGTTTATGCACCGATTTCTTGCCGATGAGTTCCCCAAGGTTCAAGGAAACCGTATCGGTGGCCGCGACTTTATCGGGTGACATCAAAGTCGATGAAGAATGCGAAAGAGAACTGAAAGTTAAGGAATTCCCGAA
>CAYPED010000128.1:0-3070 GCA_964409745.1 uncultured Staphylococcaceae bacterium
CCATCCCCAAACTTCTCATGATGGACCTTGTCTCCAACCTTCCAAATGATGTCGTTGGTCGGTTTGTTGATAGTAGGTTCTTGCTTCTTTTCCTTTTTCTCGAATGGTGAGATAGCGTCTCCATCGGAGAAGTAGTCGTCCCATTTGTTGGAAGACTTTCTTCCAATGTGGGAGGATTCCCAGACTCTCGAAGAGGTGAATTCGTTGTCTCTCGGAAGTTCGATTCCGGCTTCTTTGAAGTATTGAGAAGGCTCCGCTTTGGAATCCGTGACATAGGAATATGAGCGGTTTCCTGATAAATAGAGAACTTTTCTTGCTCTGGTGAAAGCGACGTAAGCCAAACGGCGTTCTTCTTCGACGCCATCGCGATCGACTTCCGCCATCGCTCGGTTGGATGGGAAGGTTCCTTGATTCATGCCGATAACGAAGACATAATCAAATTCCAGGCCTTTGGCGACGTGGCAAGTCATCAATGAGACATAGTTTCCTTGGCTCATATCGTCCTGAGCGGTTAATAATGCGACATTCTGCAAGTATTCGGAGAAATCGGAGTTCGGATTGTTCGAAATGAAATGGTTGATGTCATCAAACAACGCATTGACGTTGCCCAATCTATCTTCATCCGGTTCTTCCTCTTCGGCAATATAAGTGAAATAGCCTAAATCCGCGACCATATCCTTTAGGATACCGGCATAGGCTTCAATCTTTTCTTTTAGCTTCTCTTTGGTCTTTTCCAAAATGTTCACGAATTCGAGAATCTTATTAATGGCTTTGGTGGAAATCTCGGTGTCTTTGTATTCCGAGATATGGGCCATATATTGGTATTCTGATAAACCGGCAGCGTGGGATTCATCGCGAATCTTTTGCATTGTGCCTTCCCCAATTCCACGTTTAGGAACGTTAACGATTCTTTCAAAAGAAACGTTGTCATAATCGTTCACAAGCAAATTGAAATAAGCCAAAACGTCTTTGACTTCCATGCGTTCGTAGAAGCGCAATCCACCGAAGATGCGATAAGGAATGCCCCTATCTTTCAAGGCGGATTCAAACGGTCTAGTTAAATAAGAAGAACGATATAAGACAGCGATATTCGAATAATTAGGCTTGCCATCAACCATCTCTTTTCGAGACAGATACGAAATCTTGTTGGCCACCCAATCGGCTTCATAATCAGCGGTTCCAGCAATCTTATATTGGATATCGTCGCCTTTGGAATTAGTGGCGAATAAATCCTTTGGAACACGTTTCTTGTTATGGGCAATTAATTTGTTGGCAGCATCCAAAATAGTCTGAGTAGAACGGTAGTTCTGATTAAGGATGATGGTCTCCGCCCCCTTGAAGATTTGGTCATAATCCAAAATTATTTTTGGGTTAGCTCCACGCCAAGTGTAGATGGTCTGGTCCGGGTCGCCAACGACATAAACCGAAGTATCGGTTCTCATCAATAATCTGAGCAATTGAAATTGAATATCGTTGGTATCTTGAAATTCATCGATGAGGATGGCGTCGTATTTCTTGGACCAATGTTCTCTAACATCAGGATTATTTTCGAGAATCTCGATAGCCTTGTTTAGAAGGTCGTCAAAATCTAATCCGAAACCCTTGGTCTTTTCTTCTTCATAACGAGCGTAGAAATCCAAACCAATTTTGTCTTCTTGAGACATAAGGTTTTGTCTATTGATTTGGTCTGGGTATTGTCCACGGCCTTTGCGTTTTCTAATGAATTGAGTGGCAGACTTAACGATTGGATCACCCTTTTTGTATCCAAGATCCACCGCGATATTCTTGATGACTCTCAATTGGTCATCTTCATCATAGATAGTGAAGTTGGCTGGGTAGCCTAAGAAGGAATGCTCTACTCTTAGGAAACGAGCGCACCAAGCGTGGAAAGTCGAGATGTTCAAATTAGGAGAGTAACCCTTAACATCTTTGATTAATTTGGTGGCACGTTCTTTCATTTCAGCCGCGACTTTGTTGGTGAAAGCAATGGCTAAAATACGCATCGGATCAATGCCACATTCGGTAATCAAATAAGCGATTCTATAAGTCAAAACCCTAGTCTTTCCCGAACCGGCGCCAGCAATGATTCTGGCATACAGAGAGGAAGTAGATACGGCTTCATATTGCTTTTCGTTTAATAGTGAGCGGTAGTCCATACGCTTAACTAGTATACTCGTATTTATCCTTCTCTTAAAGAGAAGCGACATTTATATTTTATCTCTCAACTTTTCTATAAGATAAGTTGCCTATCTTCGTGATTTTATCGAATAAAATTAGGTAGAATATTAAGTATGCGAAAACTCAAAGAAAGAGAAACCCCGTCTCAAAGTATCGCCTTCCTCGGCATCATGGCCGGCGTCTGCGTGGTGTTTTCTTTGATTTCGGCCCTGGTTCCTTTCTTCACGATTGCCGCCATCTTCATCTTGCCAATCGCTTCTTCGCTCGGCACCAGACTAACCAAAGCGAAATATTCTGTACCATTCTTATTGGCGACGTCTGCTTTGATGATTGGAGTGTCCGCTTTTAACATCAGCGAAACCATTTTTTATCTCATTCCGTCGGTCCTTTGCGGAGGCCTTTATGGAATCTTAATGAGGGTAAAATCCCCGACTACCTACACGATTTTAGGTGTTTCGTTCCTTTCTCTCGGTTTGAATTATTTAGCTGTTCCAGTCCTTAAAGCGTTGACGGGTTTAAATCCTATTGAAACCACCATCGCCTTATTGGGATTAAGCTCCTATGAAAATGTTCTTGTTGCCTTCCCTGCCGTGTTGCTAGCTCTGGGTTTAATCCAATCGGTTTTATCGCATTTCCTAATCGTTTTCATCCACGGAAGACTCGATATTGAGGAGAATAAAACTTCTTATTTGTTAGATGGTATTGCTGCCTTGGTTTTCGGAGCGATTGCCATGTCTGCCGGTTTGTTTGTTTTAGAACTTGGCTATATTACCTTAGTAGCGTCCTTGTATTTTTTTGTCATCGCCATCTACGACATCGTCCTCATTAAAAAGAAACTTCTCTACATTTTATGCATCGTCTTTTTAATCGTCGGAGTATTCCTCATCGCTTT
>CAYPED010000129.1:0-2982 GCA_964409745.1 uncultured Staphylococcaceae bacterium
CGGAAAGCATGACGCAATCACAAGACTGGCGGATAGCGTTAGCCACGTCGCCGACTTCGGCTCTGGTTGGACGTGGATAGTTGGTCATCGAATCCAACATCTGAGTGGCCACGATTACTGGCTTACCGCGTTCTCTGGCTTTCTTGATGATCATTTCCTGAGCGATTGGGACTTTCGGAAGTGGGATCTCACCGCCTAAGTCTCCTCTAGCCACCATCACGCCTTCGGCGGCATCCAAGATTTCATCGATGTTATCTAAGCCTTCTTGGCTTTCGATCTTGGCGATGATTGGCATTCCTGGGTGACCCAAATCCTTAAGGACTTTCTTCATCTCGAAGATATCGGAGGCCTTTCTTACGAAAGAAGCGAAGATGACATCCAAGTCGTTCTCGCAGAAGAACTTAAGGTCATCTAAATCCCTTGAAGAAAGGAATGGGATATTAAGTGAAGTATGAGGCAAATTGATGGATTTCTTGGTCTTGATGTAATGCTTATTGACGGCTTTAACGATAACGTCCTTGCTCTTTTCGTCCTTATCGATGACCACTAATTCGAGGTTGCCATCATCGATTAAGATGTTGTCCCCGATTTTGATGTCTTCGTAAAGGTTCTTATAAGTGCAGGAGAAACGCTCGGCATTACCGATAACATCGTCTTTGACGATGCGGATAATCTGTCCTTTTTCGACATCGACCTTATCGTTCTCCATCTTGCCGACACGGACTTCTGGTCCTTTGGTGTCGCCGGCAATAGGGATATAGATCTTCTTTTCTTCCAAAGAACGGATGGTTTTGATTTTCTCCAACTGTTCTTCGTGGGTGCCATGGGAGAAGTTCAATCTGGCGACGTTCATGCCAGCATAGTAAAGCTTCTCAATCATCTCCTTGGTGTCGGAGGATGGACCGATGGTGCAGACGATCTTCGTTTTCTTATTGATAACCAAATTCATGTTGATCCTCCTATTGGAGCAAATCGACCAAACCAAGCAATTCTTCGTGCTTGTCTTTCTTCATATTAAGAGCTTCATAGATGTCGTAATCGACCATCTTATCGCCCTTAACGCCGACGCAACGTCCGCCTTTGCCGTCTATTAGAAGCTTAACGGCATAGGCGCCCATTCTGGTGGCTAACATTCTGTCATAAGAAGATGGGTTTCCGCCTCTTTGGATATAACCAAGAATGGTCAAACGGCAGCTATAACCGACCTTATCTTCGATATCTTTGCAAAGTTGTTGGAGGTTTGGATGCAAGTTCTCGGAGATGATGGCGATGATGCTCTTTCTGCCTTGGACATCTTTCATTTCCTTTAATGTGCTGATGATTTGCTCATCGCTCATCATATGTTCTGGCTCGATGACCAAATCAGCCCCTTCGGAAACGCCGGAATACAAAGCTAAGTCACCACAATAGTGACCCATGACTTCGATGATATAGGCTCTGTTCTGAGCTTCAGAAGTATCACGAACTTTATCGACGGCATCGATGATTGTGTTCAAGCAAGTATCAAAACCGATGGTGTTGTCGGTGGAAGCGATATCGTTATCGATGGTGCCTGGCAAACCGATGCAGTTGATACCCATTTCGGTAAGCTTCTTAGCACCCATATAGGAGCCATCGCCGCCGATGACGACCAAGGCTTCAATTCCGTGTTTCTTCAAGTTATTGACGGCGATTTGTCTGACGGATTCTTCCTTGAATTCCGGCAAACGAGCGGTTCTTAAAACCGTTCCGCCTCTATTGATGATGCCCGAAACGGATTTACGGGTCATCAATTCAATCTTATCTTCAATAAGTCCACGATAACCTTCGCGGATTCCATAGACTTCTAAACCAGAAGCGATGCCAGCTCTGACAACGGCTCTGATCGCAGCATTCATTCCTGGGGCATCGCCACCAGAGGTTAAGACACCGATACGTTTAATCATTGTGTGTCCTCCATTCAAAAAATCAACCTAATGATAGACCGATTAGTATCCTTGATAAAAGGATAACTCAAGAAAACGCTATCAAATAGGTGAAAATCAGGCAACAGCCTGACTTTTGGAGGACGCAATAAAAACCCTCAAAAACCAATCAATTGTGGTCAATTGCTCACATTTCGGAAATTTTGATGGGCTTTTGAATAGCTGCAAAGTTACTCCTTAAAATCGGTTTTCATTAAAAATTCGGATAGCTAATGCTTACCGAAATGATTTAAAGGCTGCGGCTATCGCTCATTATTAACGACTCATTCTTCTTTTATAAAAAGAAAAGTCGCCAAATCATTTGTGTCAATTGACATAAGTTTTGGTATACTCTTCACATATGACACGAGCAATTTTACCTACTGATTTCTTCCAAGTTGAACGTGATAGAGATATTTCTAATATCGACGTTGAACTCTTAACTGATCTTTATCTCCCTATCATTGGGCCAAATGGATTAGCCATCTATTTGAAACTTTTCAGATTCAAAGAGAACAGGCCAAGATCCCACGGACAGTTATTGGAAGCCTTAGGAATTTCATCCGGAAACTTTGTTTCCGCTCGTAAAAAGCTCGAAGGTATCGGACTTTTGGAAACTAGATTGCTCGACGATACCGAACAGTTCCAAAGATATCTTTATGTCCTTAAAGCCCCGGTTTCCGGCAAGACTTTCTTAACTTCCCCAATCCTTAGAAATGAGCTTATCAAGAACTCTTCCGAAGAGGTTGTCAAATGGTTGGACGTCGTTTATAAATTGACGGAATTTAAATATGTTGATGGTGGTAAAGACATTACCGAGAATTTCTCCGATGTCTATCACGCTGACGAGGTTGTCGACCTTAAGTCAATCACCGCCAAGCGCCATTCTAACAAGCGTGCTATCAAGACCTATTTCAACACTGAGAAGATGGTCGATTTCATGCATGATTACAATCCGATGATTTCAATGGACTTCTTTACGAGATCCGAACTCATCAAGATTGAACAATTGGCCGCCTTATATCATTACACCGAAGAA